>CAZTUZ010000103.1:0-9528 GCA_964617055.1 uncultured Thiothrix sp. | reverse complement strand
TGCTAGCGGTCATGTTAAAACAAGGGTCAACCAGTAAATTTACGGCTTCACGATCCGGCAAATACGGACACGGATGCACCGCCGTAATGTACAAGTTAAGGCTGGCTTCTGCTTTCATTCGGTTCACGCTTAACAACTCCCGCCGCTACACGCCAGTTTACGCAGCTTATCCACATCCACTATTTGGATCGAGCTGCGCTGTTCGTTGATCACATTTTGTCGTTTCCAGTCGGATAAGAAACGACTCACCGTTTCAATAGTCAAACCCAGTAATTCGCCAATTTCACCACGCGACAAGGGCAATAATGTCCAGCCATTGTGGGGAGCTTGTTCACACCAACGAATCAAAAATGAAGCCAAACGCTCAGCAGCTTTTTTCGCACCAAGTTCAAGCATCATGTCTTCGGCTTCACGCAAATGCTGAATCCAACGTTTCATCATGGTGTTTTCAATTTCAGGGTTTTGCTTTTTCAGTTCCAGCAATTCACTCAGCGGTAAACGACAGACTTCAATATCTGTGAGTGGTGTCGCTGTGTGATTGTAGGTTTCCCCAGCAAACCCATCAAAACCAAAGAGATCTCCTTCGCGCAATACACGCACAATTTGGGTACGACCATTCGGTAATGTTTTGACCAGTTTAACCAAACCACGACGCAAGGTGAATGCGTTTACGGAGGCATCACCTTGGTGGTAAACGGTCTCATCCGCACCAAAGGCGACAATAGATGGTTGGAAACTTTGGATTTCCACCAAACGAACTTCTGGCAACTGAGCAAAAATACTCAAATGCCGGATCTGACAGGAGCGACAATGACCCCTGCCTTTAATGTGTGACATACCCTCTCCTTCATCCGTCCAAGCACAGCGCGTTGCCCTGTAACCTCAGGAATATTACTGTGTTCAAGCAGTAAGAACAAAGCCTAAACGTCGGATAAGGGTATGACAAGAACCCCAACTATTGTGCTAGATTTTTTACAACCACAAACGCACCGCGTAAATCCCCCTCTTGGAATCCGGTGGCTTTGTCCTGGGGATACAATTCGCCCAGTTTAGCCGTGATTGCAGGGCTGATTTGCGTGCCATGGCAATTTAAACACAACGTACCTGTGGGGATGGCTTTCATAAAACGAAACTCATTGCCCACCACTTCGGCGTATGCCATGTTTGCCATGTCTTCCCCACCTGCTTTGCGCGTTTCAAATTGTTTCAACACGTCGGTTTGCCAGTCATTCGGCGTGTTGGTAGGGTTACGGTTTTTTAAGCTCACACGACTGATTTGCAAACCTTTTTCGCTGGAAACCGTTTTGGTGATTTCGGGAGCTTTGGTATTGCACACTTTCAAAGCTTCGACAGGGCCTCCGGTTTTGATTGCGTTTTCTAACTCGCCTTTGAGTGCGCCGCTGAAGGCTTGCACGGCGGCTTTAGCTTCTTCAGTTAAAACAGCTTTGTCAGGCTTTGCAGCAGGTGCTGATTCACTATGTGTTGCCATATTTTGCGCGGTTTGTTGCGCCATTTGTTCAGATGCCTTAGGGGCATCACTAGGAGCTTGTGCGGTTTTATCTCCGCCACATGCTGCTAGTAACATCGCCATACTCAGCAGTAAGCCGTATTGTTTCATCGCTCATTCTCCCTTAATCGATTTGCAATGCTGAAACGGCACAACCTGCCGGAATACACGCTTCAACTCATTAAAAAAAGTCAAAGTATCTCGAATGACAGCTTCACTGGTGATGAATAAGCATTAAGCACTCTGAATCAAACGAGCATGTTGCAGGTCGCGCAAACAACGCACCATAATCACTCGTTCCAATTGTGGGTAACGGTGGCTTAAGGCTTGCAGATGTTGAATAGCAATCCGGCACACGCTAACCGCCGTCACCGCTTGCGCATGGTGGTTGTAGTAACGATCCACCAAACCGTCAAATCCAAACACATCGCCCGCTTGTGCAATGCGCATAATATGCTGTTGCCCATTCGGTAGGGTTTTGAACAGTTTGACTTCCCCCGTTTGTAACACAAACAGATCACGCGCTACCGTCCCCATTTGGTAAAGCCATTGTTCTGGCTCTAATTGCAGTTGCTCACTGTGCAGTTGATCTTGAATCAAAGGCAGTACGGTTTGCCAGTCATCCATCCACCGCGCCGGATTCGCCACACAAGCTCGCGTTGTTTGCGTATTGGTTAAAGAGTCCATTGCCATTACCTCATCTCAATATCACCACCACTATCAGCGATGCCACGAGAAGACGCATTGCGAATCCTCAATGCTAAAATTAACCGCAAATCTAACTCAGTTTGTGCAATAAACCGCGTTCACGTTCGGGTGGTACATCCGCAATCTGACGTAATTCACGACTGGTCGTAATCAGTTGATGAATCAATGGCATGAGAATGACTTCCGCCACATTCAATAAGCGCGTTCCTGGCACAACCAAGGTATTTTGCCGCGCCATGAACGCCCCCGTAATGCCCTGCATGAACTGCGGAAACCACGGGCGAAAATCACGCTGGAAACGAATCACCAGATAACACTCCTGCAAACTAGGTACAGAGGCAACTTCATGAAACGGGTCACAAGTATCCACCACCGGAATCATTTGGAAGTTAATGTGTACATGCTCAAATTGCGGCATGATGTAGGCAATGTAATCAGGCAAATGGTGCAAAATCATGGCTTGTACTTGTTGTTCCGTCGCGCCTTGTTTGGCAATGTCTTGCTGCATTTTGCGCGTCCACTCCATATTGGCATTGGGCGCGATCCCCAATAACAAATCAGGGTATTGGCGAATATTAACCTCCTGCGTGACCACACCACCGTGCAAACCGTGATACAGCAATAAGTCGGTATCCGTATTCATGGTTTGCCATTGCGTAAATGTTCCAGCCGCTTGCTGCGCTTTCCGCGCTTGCTTGGCATTACGCACATAATGCCGATATTGCCCTTGCCCCGTCGCAGCGTATTGGGCAAATAAAGCCTGCAAGGTAGCAAGTTGATTTGCCTCAGGGTGGTAATGGCTGAATGTTTGCCCTTGTACTTGCGCTTGCTGCATTTTGTCACGCATGGTTTGGCGGTCGTAGCGGAAAAAAGCCGTGCCTTCGATATACGCTGCCTTCACTTGCTCTTTCCAGAAGACGTGCTCCAATGCAGTGATCAGGGCATCCGACACCACACTGGATGACCCTGTAATGGCAACAATTGGGTATTCTGCGGACATGAAAAACTCCTTTGTTTCAACAGCAGCTTATGCGACACAGCTTGGATTCTGCTACGATACCCGCCTTGATTACATCCCACAAATTGAAATGACCATGACGCGAACAGCCCAACTCCAACAAGCCCTTGCCCAACGCATCCTGATTTTGGATGGCGCAATGGGGACGATGATCCAACGTTACAAGCTGCAAGAATCCGATTATCGCGGCACACGCTTTGCGGATTGGCACAAGGAAATCAAGGGCAATAACGACTTGTTGGTGTTGACCAAGCCGGAAGTGATTCGGGAAATCCATGAGCAATACCTGCAAGCGGGTGCGGACATTCTCGAAACGTGTACATTCAATGCCACCACGATTTCCATGCACGATTACGACATGCAAGCGTTCTCGTATGAAATCAACGTTGAGGCGGCAAAACTGGCGCGTTCCGTGGCGGATGAATACAGCACAGCAGACAAACCGCGCTTTGTCGCGGGGGTTTTAGGGCCAACCAGCCGTACTTGCAGCATCTCCCCTGATGTCAATGACCCCGGCTTCCGTAACGTGACGTTTGATGAATTGGTAGTCGCGTACATGGAATCCACCCGTGGTTTGATCGAAGGTGGCGCGGACATTATCTTGATCGAAACCATTTTCGACACGCTCAACGCCAAAGCAGCCCTGTTTGCGGACAAGCAAGTGTTCGATGAAGACAACATCGAACTGCCGATCATGATTTCCGGCACGATCACCGACCAATCGGGGCGTACTTTGTCGGGGCAAACCACCGAAGCGTTCTACAACTCGCTGGCGCACGCCGATGCGATTTCATTCGGTTTGAACTGCGCATTGGGACCGGATTTGCTGCGCCAATACGTCGCGGAATTGTCGCGGGTGTGTGCCACAGGCGTTTCGGCGCACCCGAATGCAGGTTTACCCAATGAAATGGGCGAATACGACCTGAATCCACCAGAAATGGCGGCGCAAGTGTTGGAGTGGGCGCAAAGCGGTTTCTTGAACATCGTCGGCGGTTGTTGCGGCAGTAGCCCCGCGCACATTCAAGCGATTGCCGCTGCCGTGGCGAACGTCGCACCCCGCGCTAAACCCACGTTAGCGCACGAATGCCGTTTATCCGGCTTAGAACCGTTCAACATCGGCAAAGACAGCTTGTTCGTCAATGTCGGCGAACGTACCAATGTCACGGGTTCACTCAAATTCAAACGCCTGATCAAAGAAGGCAACTACAGCGAAGCCCTGCAAGTTGCGTTAGAACAGGTCGAAGGCGGGGCGCAAGTCATTGACGTGAACATGGACGAAGGCTTGCTGGATGCCGAAAAGGAAATGACGCGCTTTTTGAATTTGATCGCTTCCGAACCCGACATTGCCCGCGTTCCCGTGATGGTCGACTCCTCGAAATGGGAAGTCATTGAAGCGGGTTTGAAGTGCATTCAAGGCAAAGGCATTGTCAACTCGATTTCGATGAAAGAAGGCGAAGCCAAATTCATCCAACAAGCCAAACTGGTGCGCCGTTACGGGGCAGCCGTGATTGTGATGGCGTTCGATGAAGTCGGGCAAGCCGATACGCAAGCGCGTAAAATCGAAATCTGTTCCCGCGCTTACAAGATTTTGACCGAACAAGTCGGCTTCCCGCCCGAAGACATTATTTTCGACCCGAACATTTTCGCGGTGGCAACGGGGATCGACGAACACAACAATTACGCGGTGGACTTTATCGAAGCCACGCGCTGGATTCGCCAAAACCTAGCCCATGCGCACGTTTCGGGCGGGGTTTCCAATGTATCGTTCTCGTTTCGGGGTAATAATCCGGTGCGCGAAGCGATTCACAGCGTCTTCTTGTTGCACGCCATTAAAGCAGGCATGGACATGGGGATTGTCAACGCCTCACAAATGGCGGTTTACGACGACATTCCGCTGGAATTGCGTGACGCGGTGGAAGATGTCATCCAAAACAAAGACGCAGGCGCAACCGAACGTTTATTAGCCATTGCCGATAAATACAAGGGCGACGGCAAAGCGGAAGAAAAGAAAGAAGACCTCGAATGGCGCGGATGGGACGTGGAAAAACGCCTGCAACACGCTTTGGTGAAAGGCATTGATGCTTACGTTGACCAAGACACCGAAGAAGCGCGGGTGAAATTGGGTCGTCCGTTATTGGTGATCGAAGGGCCGTTAATGGACGGCATGAACGTGGTCGGCGACTTGTTCGGCGCGGGGAAAATGTTCCTGCCGCAAGTGGTGAAATCCGCACGCGTCATGAAAAAAGCCGTTGCTTACCTTGACCCGTTCATGGCGGCGGAAAAAGCAGGCTGCGAAGCGCAATCCAACGGTAAAATCCTCATGGCAACCGTGAAAGGCGATGTTCACGACATTGGTAAAAACATCGTCGGCGTGGTCTTGCAATGCAACAGCTACGAAGTGATTGACTTGGGTGTGATGGTATCCGCTGACAAAATCCTGCAAGTGGCACGCGATGAAAAAGTGGACATTATTGGCTTGTCAGGTTTGATTACGCCGTCGCTGGATGAAATGGTACACGTCGCCAAAGAAATGCAGCGGCAAGACTTCCACATTCCGCTGTTGATTGGCGGGGCAACCACCTCGAAAATTCACACCGCCGTCAAAATCGAACCGCAATACCAAAACGACATGGTGGTGTATGTACCGGATGCCTCGCGTGCGGTGGGTGTCGCCAGTGCATTGCTCTCCAAAGAGCAAAAACCGGATTACGTCGCCGCGCTGCGTGCCGAATACCACACGATTCGCGTCAAACGCGCTGCCAACCAAACCGAACGCAAACTCACTAGCATTGCCGACGCACGCGCCAACGCTTTCCAACCCGACTGGGCGAATTACACACCACCCAAGCCAAGCGTATTGAACAATGGCACGGGCAACATCATGGTGTTTGAAAACTACCCGCTGGCGGAATTGGTAGAACGCTTTGACTGGACACCGTTTTTCCGTAGCTGGGAATTGGCGGGTAAATTCCCCGACATTCTCACCGACGCAGTGGTCGGCGCGGAATGCACCAAACTCTACGCCGACGCGCAAGCCATGTTGCAGAAAATCGTCGCGGAAAACTGGATTCAAGCCAAAGCCGTGATCGGTTTCTTCCCCGCCAATAGCGTGGGCGACGACATTGTGCTGTACACCGACGAAAGCCGTCGCCAAACCCTCACCACGTTGCACAATTTGCGGATGCAGATGGAGCGTAATGGGCAACAACCAAACTACTGCCTAAGCGATTTCATTGCCCCCGTCGAATCCGGCAAAGCGGATTACCTCGGCACGTTTGCGGTCAGTACTGGATTCGGCATTGAAGCGCATTTAGCCGCGTTCCGCGCCAACCACGACGACTTTAGCGCGATTATGCTGGAAGCCTTGTGTGACCGCTTCGCCGAAGCCCTCGCAGAGCGGATGCACGAGCGCGTGCGCAAGGAATTCTGGGGTTACGCAGCAGACGAAACGCTGGATAACGATGCCATGATTGCCGAAGACTACCAAGGCATTCGCCCCGCCCCTGGTTATCCCGCCTGCCCTGACCACACCGAAAAAGGCACGCTGTGGACACTGCTGGACGTGGAAGCCAACACGGGCATGATCATTACCGAATCGTTCGCCATGTATCCGGCGGCATCGGTATCCGGCTGGTATTTCAGCCACCCCGATTCACGCTACTTCGGGTTAGGACGCATTGCCCGCGATCAGGTCGAAGACTACGCCAAGCGCAAAGGCATGACACTCGCAGAAGCCGAACGCTGGTTAGCCCCCGTGTTGGGGTATGAGGCGTAACGTTTATCGCCGCAGCATAATGGGTAACATCCATTAGATGGTGTTACCCTTACGAGCTGTTACCTTCCTTAATCTATGTCATAAATGAATAACAAAATAATAAAACAAAACCGCTTAGCCCTTGATTCCGTTATTACTGAACTTAATGGCTTTTTGAATGCCTTACAGCGACTTTGTGGGTTTGAATATTCTTTTGGTGCACGGTTAGTACCTAAAAGAACCCACTTACTAGCTGACCTGAACAAGCAGTTAAAACCAATAGAAACGATCAAGCCGATCAGTTATCGAGAAGTCGAAACGTTTTTAGAACAGTACATTTATCAAAAACTCAATGCCCAAGCACAACAGATACGGGAACTCGATTGGCATCTTATTGAATATTATGGATTAGCCTATACAGCAGCTAATCCTCGTGATAAACATTGCTTGAACTCACTTGTTAGCGATGGTGCATGGTTAGTGCAACGGACTAAAAACAGTAATCAAAGCGAAAATAGTTGTTTCGTCGTTGACCTCAAAACCATTTACATTGTGACTATCATCCAAATTTATCACGCTAATACTCCAACAGTATGACCTATTGTGCTTACTAAATGGCTATTAATTGCCGATGCCTTGTCACTACTCTACAATCAGAAAATACAACCAAAACGCAGTATAACCTTATGCAAGTCATTGGTATCAAAGAACTTCAAACCAACCTCAGCAAGCTGACCAAGGCTTTTCAAGAGCGTGATTACTTGTTGATTACCAAACACGGTCAACCGCTAGGGATTGCCCTGCCGTTTGCCGAAGGTGTTATGGAGCAAGGTTTAATGCCGTGGTTTGCCATCAAAGGTTTTCAAAATGGCGATTTAAGCTTGGGGCAACCCAGTAAAGTGCTGGGTAAAAATCAGCACGAAACCACCAAGTTACTAGGACTGCTAGGCATTCCAGTGGCGGATTATGATTTTGCCGAAGACTTGGCAGCCATTTTGGGGCAGTGAGGGAAGGCGTGCTGCAACTTGCGCTTGCCCAATCCATACTGGATCAGGCTATCAGCGATGGTTTCAGGATTTCTGACAAGCCATACAAACAGGTAAAATCACCGCGCTATTTTTTGGGTGCGTAAAGATCGGTACACGTTCCTTCCGCCACTTCCGCAGCAAAGTTTAGGGTTTCCGATAACGTCGGGTGCGGGTGAATGGTCAAACTCATGTCGCTGGCATCCGCGCCCATTTCCAACGCCAATACCGCTTCGGCAATCAGTTCGCCCGCCTTTGCACCGACGATACTTGCACCAATTAGCTGCCCTGTTTCCTTATCGAACAATAGCTTGGTCATACCTTCGGCGCGTCCCATTGACAATGCACGCCCACTCGCCGCCCACGGGAATACTCCCTTGGTGTAGGCAATCGCTTCGGCTTTGCACTGCGTTTCGGTTTTGCCCATCCACGCGATTTCAGGGTCGGTATACGCCACCGATGGAATGGTTTTCGCGTCAAAAAAGGCTTTGTGTCCGGCAATGACTTCCGCTGCAACTTTGCCTTCGTGGGTGGCTTTGTGCGCCAACATCGGTTGCCCCACAATGTCACCAATCGCAAAAATGTGCGGCACATTGGTACGCATCTGTTTATCGACGGGAATAAAGCCGTGCGTATCAACAAACACCCCCGCTTTGCCCGCGTCAATCAGCGTACCATTCGGCGTGCGTCCAATGGCGACCAATACGCCATCGAAAGTGTCCGTAGCAGGAGCGTCTTTGCCGTCAAAACGGCAAACCAAACCGTCAGGCGTGGGGGTAACAGCAGTGACTTTGGTATTCAGGTAAATATTGTCGTACAAACCCTTCAGGCGGTTGTGTAACGGTTTCACCACATCCCGATCCGCCCCCGCGATTAAACCATCCGCCAATTCGACAAGGGTAATGCTCGCGCCCAAGGCGTGGTAAACCGTTGCCATTTCCAACCCAATAATGCCGCCGCCGATGACCAATAAACGTTTCGGAATGCTTGGCAATGCCAGCGCGTCGGTGGAATCCATCACACGCGGATCATCCCACGGTATAAACGGCAATTTCGTGACCCGCGAACCCGCCGCAATAATGCAGTGGGCGAATTTCACCGTTTGCTTACTGCCGTCCGCCGCTTCGACCTCAATGCTATGTGGCGACGTAAACCGCCCATAACCCTGCACAATCTGCACTTTGCGCTGTTTAGCTAAACCTTTTAAACCCGTGGTGAGCTTGCCAATAATGTTGTCTTTATTAGCACGAATCGCGTCGAGGTCAATGGTAGGCGCACCGAAGATTACGCCGTGATGGGCAGCATCCTTGGCTTCGGTAATGATCTCCGCCGTGTGCAGCAAGGCTTTGGAAGGAATGCAACCAACGTTTAAACACACGCCGCCAATGGTGCTGTAACGCTCAATCAGCACGACTTTTTTGCCCAAATCCGCCGCACGAAACGCTGCCGTGTAACCGCCAGGACCTGAACCTAACACCACCACTTCGGTTTCAATCGCATTCGCAAGCGGCGAAAG
>CAZTUZ010000102.1:0-9542 GCA_964617055.1 uncultured Thiothrix sp. | reverse complement strand
GCTGATATTACGGAAACCCGGATCATCGACTTTTGGCGAAATATTCGCAGTACGGTTAGTCGGACCCAACACACCCGCCACATAACGCGGCTTATCTGGCGTGCTGTATTGCTGTGCAATAGATTTAGCTAAGGTTGCCGCTGCCACATTAATTTCATAAGCAAATGCCTCCATATCGTAATCGTGCATGGAGGTGCGATTGGCATTAAAGGTACAGGTTTCCAAAATATCCGCACCCGCTTGCATATACTGGCTATGAATTTCGGCAATCACTTCAGGTTTGGTTAACACCAGTAAGTCATTGTTACCCTTTACATCTTTATGCCAATCCTTGAAACGCTCACCGCGATAATCGCTTTCTTGTAAGTTATAAGGTTGGATCATCGTACCCATCGCACCATCCAGAATTAAGATGCGTTGTTGTAGGGCGGTTTGCAGTGCGTGAGCCATAAAAGACAGTATCCGAAAGCCAAAAGAAGGTATTGTTGCCAGATTGAGGGCGGAAATCAATTTTAGCGATTCTTATGATAGAACGTTTATTTGAGTATGATTGTTTTTAGAATGTGTGTTCATCGTATGGTGTTGCACTTTGATAAAGCATTTACTGCCAGCTCATCACATCTACAGTGCATCTGCTCAAGTTGAATAGTGATCATCCCCTGTAAAACCCTGTTGTTATAGATGGCATAACACTTGCATTAAAAACTTTATGCGCGAGAGCATTCAACTAACCAATGAATTATGCGCATGACAATTTGGAATAGGTGGCTAGGGTTCCGGTCAATTTCTACATTGATGCTGGTCCGAGAGCTACCGACCTTCACAGTAAGGTTACACGGCGGGATAAAAGCCCGGGAGATTATCGTTAGGGATACTCTCGCGCGTCATATTTATCTTGAACCAATCACTGTGGGGGTACACTTATGCAAAGTCATTTCCGTAAAACACTTAGCACCTTGCTGCTAATTTCCACTCTCTTTATCAGTCTTAATGTTCACGCCGATTCCAAAAACTCTTTTAAAGTTGCTTGGTCCATCTACGCTGGTTGGATGCCTTGGGATTATGCTAATAGCTCTGGAATTATGAAAAAATGGGCGGATAAATACGGCATTAGCGTTGAGATTGTGCAGATCAATGATTATGTCGAGTCAATTAACCAATACACGGCTGGTGGCTTCGATGGTTGTGTGATGACTAATATGGACGCGCTGACCATTCCAGCCACAGGAGGCGTTGATTCAACCGCTTTAATCGTAGGTGACTTTTCCAACGGCAATGATGGTGTTGTACTCAAAGGCAAAGATAAAAAGTTAAGTGATATTAAAGGTCAAAAAGTCAATCTAGTCGAGTTGTCCGTTTCCCATTATTTGTTAGCGCGGGGCTTAGCCAAAAACGGTTTAGCTGAGAAAGATATTACCGTGGTGAATACCTCAGATGCGGATATGGTGGCAACCTTTGGTTCGAGTGATGTGACTTCGGCGGTGACATGGAATCCATTACTGTCTGAAATTATGGCTGTACCTGATACCAGTAAAGTCTTTGATTCCAGCGAAATTGCGGGCGAGATTATTGATCTGATGGTCGTCAATACCCAAACGCTTAAAGATAACCCTAAATTGGGCAAAGCTTTAGTGGGTGCATGGTATGAAATTATGGACTTGATGCAAAAAGGTGATGAGACTGCTCTAAGCGCAATGGCGAAAGCCGCAGGCACTGATTTAGCGGGTTATAAGAGCCAGTTGGCTGCTACTAAAATGTTTTTTAAGCCTGTGGATGCCGTGACCTTTACTGATAGTGCGGAATTACCCAAAACCATGCAATTAGTGAGTCAGTTCTCATTCGATCATGGTTTATTAGGCAAAAGTGCGAAAGATGCAGGGTCAGTGGGTGTGGCTTTTAAGGGGGATCAAGTCAACGGCGATAAAGCGAATATCAAACTTCGTTTTGACAGCACTTATATGAAAATGGCAGCAGATAACAGCCTCTAAAGCATAGGCAGGATTTGCGCCATGAAAAAGCTCATCAATCAAACGCCTTCGCGGGCAACTGCGATAGTGCTGGGGATATTGCCCTTTGCCTTTCTATTATTGCTGTATGTGCTGGCATCCGAGCTACGTTTAGCTGCCAATCCCAATGATAAGTTATTGCCTTCATTTCATAGTATGGGGCAAGCCATGTGGAGTATGGCTTTTGAAGCCGATAAGCGTACAGGGCAATACTTATTATGGGCAGATACCATTGCTAGCTTATATAGATTAGGACTGGGAGTGTTATTGAGTGCCTTGCTGGGTCTGGTGTTTGGTGTAGTCAATGGCGCATTACCCTTATTTCGAGCCACTTTTTCTCCTTTAGTGATGATCTTATCACTGATACCACCGATGGCGATTTTGCCCGTGTTATTCATTGTATTTGGATTGGGTGAGTTGTCTAAGGTTGCGCTCATCACCATTGGTATTGCGCCATTTCTCATCCGCGATATGCAGCAACGTGTACTCGAATTACCAACGGAACAAATCATTAAGGCACAAACCTTAGGTGCGAGTAGTTGGCAATTAGTCTTGCGGGTGATTTTGCCGCAAGTTATGCCTCGCTTATTGGATGCAGTGCGTTTGAGTTTGGGCGCGGCATGGTTATTTTTGATTGCTGCGGAAGCGATTGCGGCTACTGAGGGCTTGGGTTATCGCATCTTTTTGGTACGACGCTATCTGTCTATGGATGTGATTTTGCCCTATGTGGTGTGGATTACCTTATTAGCGTTCCTAACGGATTACGTCTTACGCCTCATTAATTACTACGGCTTTCCTTGGTATCGCAATGGAGGCAAAGCATGAATGTGATTGAAGCCCGCCATTTATGGAAAGAGTATGGCGATAATGTGGTGTTGGAAAACATTAGTGTCTCGGTAAAAGCTGGGGAGTTTATTACCGTAGTCGGCACATCCGGTTGTGGCAAAACGACCTTTTTGAAAATGCTGTTAGGTATAGAACCCCGGTCGCGCGGTGAATTACTGTTAGATGGCAAGCCCTTGCCTGATGAGCCTAGTGCCGAACGTGGCATTGTATTCCAACGTTATTCGGTATTTCCGCATTTAAATGTGCTGGAAAATGTCATGCTTGGCGCGGAATTAGGCGCAGCACCTTTCTGGGGGCGTGCTTTTGGTAAACAAAGGAAAGCCATTCAAACCCAAGCTAAAGCGATGCTGGAATCGGTCGGCTTAGGTGCTGCTTTACATCAATATCCTTCAGCCTTGTCCGGTGGTATGCAACAGCGTTTGGCACTGGCTCAAGCACTCATTAAAAAGCCACGTATTCTGCTCTTGGACGAACCGTTTGGCGCATTAGACCCCGGTATTCGGGCGGATATGCACCAATTGCTGTTATCTATTTGGCAGCAAACAGGGATAACCATTTTTATGATTACCCACGATCTCAAAGAAGGTTTTCATCTTGGCACACGTTTATGGGTGTTTGATAAACGCCGTCACGATCCTCAAGCCCCCCATCGTTATGGCGCGACCATTACTTATGACATTCCCTTGGGACATACCGACCGTAAGACCTTACAAACAATACAACAATCGTTAGGAGCTCATCATGCCTGAACATACCCAAGATTCGACATTACTGTATGAGGATCGCATTGTCGGTGGTGCGCATTGGTCGCTGTTAATGCGCCAAGGAACGAGTTTGCGTTTGATTGACCTTGAGGGCGGCGCGAATGTGGGAATGTTGTTTTATAACCCCATAGAAAAGCTCGAACGCTACAATGCCCCCGACACACTCAAGTGTCAGCATACCTTCAAGCTTACACGAGGACATTGTTTGTACTCGGATATGGGGCGTATTTTTTGCTCCATTATTGAGGATAGTGTGGGTTGGCACGATACGGTTGGCGGTAATTTAAGTACGGCTGCCTTAGAAAAAAAATGGGGTATCAAGACTTACCAAGCGTTTCGTAATGACTGGACCTTGAGTGGCGAACAAGCCTTTTTAGTGGAGTTGGCAAAGTACGGTCTGAATCGTCGTGATATGGCAGCTAATCTTAATCTGTTTAGCAAAGTAGCACCTGATGCGGAAGGCAATCTGCACTTTGTAAGCCCACACAGTCAAGCGAGTGATTTTGTTGAATTACGCTTTGAAATGGATAGCTTAGTCTTATTTCATACTTGTCCGCATCCGCTCAATCCAGCCGCCGATTACCCTAAAAAACCAATTGTTTACCAAGTCCGCCAAGCTGCACCTGTGGCGGCAGATGATTATTGCCTTAATTTCCGTCCTGAAAATCAGCGCGGTTTCCAGAATAACCATATTTATCATTCACACGCTTGTTGTGGGGGAAGTGTTTAATGATTAAAGAAAGCTTATTACAGCCAACGGATGCCCATTATCGTCAGGTCGTATTGGCAGGGGATTACTGGATGCAGGTGCTGAAAATGGGGCAAACCTTACGCATTCTCGACCTACACGGTAATCAAGCGGCGGATACATTATTTTATAATGCTCATGATCCATCGGAACGCTATTCAGCGGTGGATACCATTCGTGAACAAGGTAATGTGTATTTAAGTGCAGGGACTGCCTTACTTTCTAATCTAGGTAATGTCATGTTGGACATAACCGCTGATACCTGCGGTCGCCATGATACCTTAGGAGGGGCTTGCGCCACCGAATCCAATACCGTGCGTTATGCTTTAGAAAAAAAATGTATGCATGCTTGTCGGGATAGCTGGATGCTAGCCGTGGCTTTACATCCCGAATTTGGGCTGACAAAGCGTGATATTACTCACAATATCAATTTCTTTATGAATGTACCGGTGACGGCTGAGGGTGGCTTGAGTTTTGCCGATGGAATCTCCGATGCGGGTAAGTATGTGGAAATGCGTGCAGCCATAGATGTCATCGTGCTGATTTCCAATTGCCCACAACTGAATAACCCTTGTAATGCCTATAACCCCACGCCTATCGAAGTGCTGATCTGGGATTAGAGAGAAAGTCATGTTCAAAAAAGTTCTGATTGCCAATCGCGGTGCGATTGCTGTGCGTATTATTCGTACTTTACAGGCTATGGGGATTAAATCAGTGGCTGTTTATGCAGAAGCTGATCGTGATTCTTTGCATGTGCAATACGCGGATGAAGCTTGGGCATTGGGTGAAGGTTCTGCGGCAGAAACTTATCTAAATCAAGCACGTTTACTCGATATTATGATGCAAAGTGGTGCTGAAGCGGTTCACCCCGGTTATGGCTTCTTAAGCGAGAACACGGATTTTGCGCGCCGTTGTGAAGCATTGGGGTTGGTGTTTTTAGGCCCTACGCCTGAACAAATGGATGCCTTTGGTTTGAAACACCGTGCGCGTGATTTAGCGATACAAAATCAAGTGCCACTGTTACCCGGTTCGGTTTTACTCGATTCCTTAGAAACAGCCCTTGGTGTTGCCGAGCGTATTGGCTACCCCTTAATGCTTAAATCAACGGCAGGGGGCGGGGGCATTGGCATGCAACGCTGTGATAATGCCAGTGAATTAAGTACCGCTTTTGAATCTGTGCGTCGATTGGGTGCGAATAATTTTGCAAACAATGGCGTGTTTCTAGAGAAGTTCATTACACAAGCACGCCATATTGAAGTACAAGTATTTGGGGATGGACAAGGGCGCGTCATTGCATTAGGCGAGCGCGATTGTTCAGCTCAGCGCCGCAATCAAAAAGTGATTGAGGAAACGCCCGCCCCTAATTTACCCGCCGCCGTGCGTGTTGAGTTGCAAGCTGTCGCCATACGATTGATGAGTGCAGTGCATTATCGAAGTGCGGGTACGGTGGAGTTTGTTTATGACCAACAAACCGATGAATTTTATTTTTTAGAAGTTAATACCCGTTTGCAAGTCGAGCATGGTGTCACTGAGTTAGTTTATGGCGTGGATATTGTGCGTTGGATGCTCGCCTTAGGTGCAGGTGAATTTGAGTACCCCACTCACGCATTAACGCCTAAGGGGCATGCCATTCAAGCGCGTGTTTATGCAGAAGACCCGCATAAACAGTTTCAACCTTGTGCGGGGTTACTCAGTCATGTGCGGTTTCCTAATACCGCAGGTTTGCGTATTGATCATTGGATTGAAGCGGGTATGACGGTAACCCCGTTGTTTGACCCCTTGCTAGCCAAGATTATCTGTCACGCCCCAGACCGCAATACTGCTATTCAGCAATTGGATACAGCACTGGCGGCGACAGAAATTTATGGCATTGAAACCAATATTGCCTATGTGCGACAGGTACTCGATGCTGATGTTTTTCGTATGGGTAACATGACCACGCGCTATTTGAATACTATGCACTGGCAACCCTTAAGTGTTGATGTGCTGGTAGCAGGTACGCATACGAGCATACAAGATTATCCGGCGCGTCAAGGTTATTGGGATATTGGCGTGCCGCCTTCAGGCCCGTTTGATAGTTGGTCATTTCAATTAGGTAATCGTTTACTAGGCAATGCGCCAGACTGTGCGGGTTTGGAAATAACCCTCAGTGGCCCTAGCCTACGCTTTAATACCGCCACGCGGATTGTGTTAAGCGGCGCATTGCTAGAAGCCAGTGTAGACGGGGTTAATGTGCCTTTTTGGCAAGTATTGTCAATTGGCGCAGGTAGTGTTTTAAAATTAGGCAAGTTACAAGGTGCGGGTGCACGCAGCTATTTATTAGTTCAAGGTGGTTTTCAGTGTCCGCTGTATTTGGGTTCGCGTGCCACGTTTACCCTTGGACAATTTGGCGGACACGCGGGGCGCGTATTACGCAGCGGTGATGTATTGCATCTGCCAGCTTTGCCTGAGTCGCTGCCAGACAGCGCACCATTACCCAGTAGTTTATTGCCCGATATTAATTCAGTTTGGACAGTCCGCGTTATTTATGGTCCACATGGTGCGCCCGACTTTTTTACTGAGCAGGATATAAACAGTTTTTTTGCAACCGATTGGGAAGTACATTACAACTCCAGTCGTACAGGTGTACGTTTAATAGGTCCTAAACCCCAATGGGCGCGTTCTGATGGGGGTGAAGCTGGCATGCACCCTTCTAATTTACATGATAACGCTTATGCCATTGGCACTATCGACTTTACGGGTGACATGCCCGTCATTTTAGGACCTGATGGTCCTTCATTAGGCGGGTTCGTCTGTCCTGCAACTGTGATTAGCGCGGATTTGTGGAAAATAGGACAACTGAGTGCGGGGGATAAACTGCGTTTCTTGCCTGTTTCTATTACTGATGCGGTGGCACTAGAAGCTGCTCAACAACAAGCCATTAACACATTGCAGCCTTTGCCAATACCTAATGATGCACCCTATGTCATGCCAAGCTCTGCGGTTCTCAAAACTATTAGCACGGCACAGCACCCGGTAGGGGTTAGCTATCGCCCCTGTGGTGATCACTATTTGCTGATTGAATACGGCGACATGGTGTTAGATATTAATCTACGTTTTCGGGTGCATGCTTTAATGCTGTGGCTGCAAGACCAAAACATCAACGGTATCCATGAATTAACCCCTGGTATTCGTTCCCTACAGGTGCATTACAACAGCCAAGTATTAAGCTTAGCGGTTTTGCTTGATTGGTTGGAACAAGCCGAGTGTGCCTTACAAGGGATTGAGGCTATGCAAGTACCGGCGCGTATTGTGCATTTACCCTTATCATGGGATGACATTGCCTGCCGTGAGGCGATTGCTAAATACCAACAATCAGTACGTAAAGATGCGCCGTGGTGTCCAAGCAATATTGAGTTTATCCGCCGTATTAATGGTTTAGCCTCGATTGAGGAGGTTAAACACATTGTGTTTGCAGCTAGCTATTTAGTTATGGGGCTGGGCGATGTGTATTTAGGTGCGCCGGTTGCCACCCCATTAGACCCGCGTCATCGTCTGGTCACCACCAAATACAACCCCGCTCGTACATGGACAGCAGAAAATTCGGTGGGGATTGGTGGTTCGTACTTATGTGTGTATGGCATGGAAGGTCCCGGTGGTTATCAATTTGTGGGGCGTACTTTGCAAATGTGGAATCGCTATCGGCAAACCCGCGAATTTACCCAACCGTGGCTACTCCGTTTCTTTGATCAAATTCGCTTCTATGAAGTCACTCATGAAGAACTGCAACATATTCGCCAAGAATTTCCACAAGGTCGTTATGCACTAAAGATTGAAGAAACCACCTTTAGCTTGCGTGAATACAATGCGTTGCTCGCTGAAAATCAGGTGGAAATTGCAGACTTTACTGCCCAACGTCAACGCGCCTTTGATACCGAATTACAGCATTGGATTGATAGCGGGCAGTTGCACTTTGACAGTGAAACTGCATTAGGTCAAAACGAGGCTGATTTAGAAACGCTTGCTGAGAATCATACGGCTATCGATAGCCCTATGGCTTGCTCCATTTGGCAGGTATTGGTTGAGGTCGGTATGTCTGTGAAGGCGGGTGATACCTTGTTCATATTGGAAGCCATGAAAATGGAAATTAAATTAGAGTCACCGTGTGATGGAGTCGTGGTATCCATACAATGCTCTGCGGGCGCGAGGGTTGTGGCGGGGGATCGTTTATTAGTGTTGGAGGTTTAGTATGACTATTCCAAGCAATATGACTATTTCGGCGGTACACACAGCTTATCGCAGTGGGGTATTAACGCCTACCCAGTTAATTGAGCATTTGTTGACTTTGTGTGATGCCCACGCCAGCAATCCTATTTGGATCAGTCGTTTAACACGCGCACAATTACAGCCTTACTTAGATGCCCTACAGGGACATAGCCCCGATACTTTAGCGTTATATGGCATTCCCTTTGCGATTAAAGACAATATTGATCTGGCAGGTCTACCGACTACCGCAGGCTGTGCTGAATTTGCTTATACGCCTGCCGAAGATGCGTTTGTGGTGGCTCAATTAATTCAAGCAGGCGCGATTCCATTAGGCAAAACTAATATGGATCAATTTGCAACAGGTTTAGTCGGTACGCGTTCGCCTTGGGGGGCTTGTACGAATAGTTTTAATGCAGCTTATATTGCGGGCGGGTCTAGTTCCGGTTCAGCCGTTGCGGTGGCTTTAGGTTTAGTCAGTTTTGCCTTAGGCACGGATACCGCAGGCTCTGGGCGTGTGCCTGCTGCATTCAATAATATTGTTGGCTTAAAACCAAGTAAGGGGTTACTCAGTACACAAGGGGTTGTGCCAGCCTGTCGTAGTTTAGATTGCGTGAGTATTTTTTCCACAACTACTGATGATGTCGCAAAAATCTTTAATGTTGCTGCCCAGTTTGATCCAACCGATGCTTATGCACGAGTGAATCTTGATACTAATCGCCGTAATTATGGTATATCCACCAAGCCTAAATTTCGTTTTGCCGTGCCCTTATCTGAGCAATTAGCGTTTTTTGCTAATCATAGTGCGTCCGTAATTTTTGCTAACACAGTAACGCAATTGGAGCAATTAGGTGGGGAGTGTCAAGCCATTGACTTTTCTCCCTTTCTGCAAGCTGCCAAACTTTTGTATGAAGGCCCTTGGGTTGCAGAACGGCG
>CAZTUZ010000101.1:0-9571 GCA_964617055.1 uncultured Thiothrix sp. | reverse complement strand
GTTTTACCATTGGGAGCACCATTGGGTTTAATTAAAAAAGGCACAGCTCCGGTTAAAACCTTAAACACACCTCCAACCATCAAACAAGCAGCTTAGAGCTTTAAGTTTTTCCAAACGTTCAAAAAAGGGAAGTGTAAACTTCCCTTTTTTATTACACTAACTACTTTAAATCATTACGTTTTCGGCAATGTCACGCCCGTTTGACCTTGGTATTTACCACCACGATCTTTATACGACGTTGCACACACTTCATCCGACTCAAAAAACAGCATTTGCGCCACCCCTTCGTTGGCGTAAATCTTCGCAGGCAACGGCGTGGTATTGGAGAACTCCAAGGTCACATGCCCTTCCCATTCCGGCTCTAACGGCGTTACGTTTACGATGATGCCGCAATTATGGACGAATACGCCATCCTCCAAGGCAAAGTTGCCTGCTTCTGGCACGGTTAAGCAATACACATCGTGCTCACCTGCAACAGGGCGTACTGCCGTTACCTTGTGATTACGCCGACTATCCCCCTGCAACCCACGGAATTTATCAATCACTTGGGGAAAACGCGGTAAATGTGCTAATTCACGCACTAATTGCGTTTCGCTTTTAAACAAATCAACGTGATGACGGTGTGTATCGGCAACATCCGCATACAGACTGTGGCGTAAGTTCCATTCATCCGCCAAACGGTGAGTAGGGTACAAATGCCCGTTCAGTGGTTGATACACCATTTCATAGCCCCGTGCTAACTGCCGATACAAGGGCATTAATGACGTGCCTGCGGTTAATTCTCCCGCTGCCAACCAACGTCCATCGCGCAACATAAACAAGTGGTCGGGCGTGGCAAAAATGCTTTTACCATTATCCAGTTGCACTTCCACCAAACTGTCGCGCCCAATGTAACGCGGAGCTTGTAACTGCGTCACAATGAGCCGCCCGTTTTGCCCAATGCTATACCCCCAGAATAATTCGCCTTGGTCGGCACGCACTGCCATTTCTTCCAAAGTGGGTGCAGTACCGTCAACCAATGCCACGCGGGTATCGCCACGGAAGCAGCGGGCATACGTCGATTTGCCGAGGCACACCACCAGCGTGCTGCGCGGAATGCGGAAGTATTCGACCGTTCGCGCCAACGCGAATGAATTCGGTGGGATAATGCACACGTCGCCTTTGAAATCGACAAAGCTCTTTTCGTCGAAGGCTTTGGGGTCAACGATGGTGCTATTGATGTTAGTGAAAATCTTAAATTCATTGGCGCAACGCACATCGTAGCCGTAGCTGGATGTGCCGTAAGACACGATTTTTTCGCCATTCACGGAGCGGATTTGCCCTGCTTCAAACGGTTCGATCATGGCGTGTTGCTGCGCCATGCGCCGAATCCAATGGTCGGATTTAATGCTCATTGTTTCACCCCTACGCCGCCTTGACGTGAGAACGGCACGCTAATAAATGGCAGTTTTACCGCACCATTGAGGTTGTATTGCAAACTACGCGCACGCATGGCTTCCGGTGCAAGCTGCATTAACTGCATGAAATCCAACTTCACCGGAATATTCACGGGAACTTCCTGCCCTGCACCAATGCTTACACCTTGATTTTGATCGCCAGAAGCCACCTGATGCCCATTCAAACTCAATCCGTATTGAATCCCCTGCAATGGAATCGGGAAAGCGTTCGGGTTGGCAATATTCAAGGTGACGACCGCTGTACCTTGCGTCAAGGAAATGTCCTGTAACGCAATGTTTTGAATGGAAACCTTAGGTTGTTCAACCACACCAGGGACACCGCTACACGCTGTCAATAATGCGGCTGCAAAAAGGGCAGAAACTGTTTTTAACATGGGTTTTTCGTTACTTCATAATGGTAATGGTCGGGAACTTGGTGCTGTAATCCTTCGCCTGTTGCGCTAATCGCGCACTCGCCTTACGCGCAATCTCATGGTAAAGCTGGGCGATTTTGCCATCAGGTTCAGCGACTACCGTCGGCTTACCGCTATCCGCTTGCTCACGAATCTGCATTGCCAACGGCAAACCACCAAGGTAATGGACATTGTACTGTTCTGCCATGCGTTGACCACCACCTTCACCAAAAATGTGTTCCGCATGACCACACTGGCTACAAACGTGAATCGACATGTTTTCCACAATGCCTAAAATGGGGATTTCCACCTTTTCAAACATTTTCAGACCTTTACGCGCATCCAGCAAAGCAATATCCTGCGGTGTCGTCACAATAATCGCGCCAGAAACCGGAATTTTTTGTGATAAAGTGAGTTGAATATCCCCCGTACCCGGTGGCAAATCAATCACCAGATAATCCAACTCACCCCATTGTGTATCATTCAGTAACTGCCCCAACGCTTGCGTCACCATCGGTCCACGCCAAATCATTGGCGTATCTTCTTCGATCAGAAAGCCAATTGACATCGCCCGCACGCCATAATTTTCTAGCGGCTCAATGCTTTTGCCATCTTTGGATTCCGGCTGACCGCTAATCCCCAACATGCGCGGCTGGCTTGGACCATAAATATCTGCATCCAAAATCCCCACTTGCGCCCCGTCTGCTTGTAATGCCAAGGCTAGATTCACCGCTGTGGTCGACTTCCCCACACCGCCTTTGCCCGAAGCCACCACAATCATATTCTTAATCATATCCTTGCGCTTAACGGTCTTTTGCACAGCGTGTGCAGTGACTTGTGTCTTCATACTCACCTCAACATTAGCAACCCCCGCCTGTTGTAAGGTTTGCTGAATCGTCGCGGCTAATTCATCACGATAACTCCCTGCCGGATAACCCAAAATCACCTGCACGCTAACCTTATCCGCCTCGCATTGAATCGCTTTCACGGCTTTGCTGCTAATAATGTCTTGCTCGCTGTAACGATCCACCACACCTTTTAATAGCGTTTCCACCTGCTCGCGCATCATGCTTGTCATTTTGGAACTCCCGAATTACTTAGAAAAACTGCCCGTGATTCTACACCATCCCGCAAAAGCCCCGAAATAAGCACCCTGACAGGCGTGGAAAGCAAACGATGTGTTAAACTCGAACTTTCCAAACCATGCGACACCCCATGCCAAACCAAGCATTATTTCACCCCCGCACCTTACGCAAAGCCCTTGAACAACAAAGCTTTTTGCAAGACGGGCAACTACCTGCCGCTGCCTTAAAAACCCTAACCGCATGGCACACACTGATTAGCAATGGTTCGATTCACCAACAAAATGAAAAGAAACTGCAACCAGAATTTTTTCGTGACATCGCAGGCACGATATTGGGTTATAAAAGCTTTACCCAAAAAGATAAAAAAACCGGACAATGGACACTTGGTTATGAAGAACACAGTGGTAAAGGCTTCACGGATTTATGTTTTGGGGTATTTAGCGATAAACACCGCCAACGCCTTGCCCCCTTGGAATTAAAAGGCACGAACACCCCGCATTTAGACATTCCCATGAATGGGCCGAAATTATCGGCTGTACAACAAGCTGCTCAATACGCAGAAAACAGTAAAGGGGAAGCACGCTGGTATATCGTATCAAATTGCCTCGAAATCCGTTTATACAAATACCCATTCTCGAATTTGGTGTATGAAAGCTGGCAAATGACCGACTTAATCCAACCTGCTGAATACGAACGCTTCATGTTATTGCTCAGTGCCAAAAACTTATTATCAGGCACAACCGAAAAGCTATTTGAACAAAGCCAACAGGCTGAAAAAGATATTACTGACGAACTTTATGCCGACTACCGTGATATTCGCGTCAAATTAATCAATGGCATGAAACGGGAGAATGCGCGTTTTAGCCGCCAAAGCATGGTGACACGCGCCCAAACTTTATTAGATAGAATATTATTCATTGCTTTTGCCGAAGACCGCGATCTATTACCACACAATACTTTACAAACCTATTTAAATGCCAAAGGACAATTTGATAGCAGTTGGGACATGCTTAAACGCTTATTCCAAGACATTAACGAAGGCAATAAAAAGCGTCACATTCCCTATTACAATGGCGACTTATTTAAACCCGATAGTGCATTGGAAGAATTAACCCTTAGCGATGGCTTATTAGACGAGCTACGCCGATTGGTTGCTTATGATTTCAATACCGACGTTAATGTCACTATTTTGGGGCATATATTCGAGCAATCAATTGCTGACTTAGACCAAATTTCCGAAGCATTAGACGAAAACAATGAATTACAATTGGCGCAACAAAAACACGGCACAAGCGGAAAACGCAAACAAGATGGCGTGGTTTACACACCAGACTTTATTACCCACTGGATTGTGCAACACACACTTGGCGCGTATTTAACACAACGCCAAACCCAAATTCAGCACGCTACGGACTCCTTAGCGTGGTGGCAACAATACCGTGACACATTGGCGACTTTACGCATTCTTGATCCTGCCTGTGGCAGTGGTGCATTTCTTGTTGCTGCATTCCAATATTTAAAACAGGAATACACTCGTGTTAATCAACGCTTATCGGAATTAGGCGAAAGCAATGATTTATTCAGCAAACAGCTTAACCACGATATTCTGCACAATAACCTATTTGGTGTAGACATTAATGCTGAGTCTGTGGAAATTGCACGTTTATCCCTGCATTTAGCCACGGCTGAAAAAGGCAAACCATTAACGTCTTTGCGTGAAAACATCAAACAAGGTAATAGCCTGATTGATGACAAAACCACGGATAAACGCGCTTTTAACTGGTTTGGACGCTTTAAAGAATTTGATGTTATCCTTGGCAATCCGCCGTATGTGCGTCAAGAACGCCTCACGCCGATTAAACCCTATTTAGAAACCCATTATAAAACCTATCATGGCGTAGCAGATTTATACACCTACTTTTTTGAACGCGGCTTAAGCTTGCTGAAAAAAGGTGGAATGCTGGGTTACATTAGCTCAGGAACATTCTTTCGTACAGGTAGCGGTGAAAACTTACGACGCTTTTTAACCATCGAAGCTAATTTAAAAACCTTGGTGGATTTTGGCGATCTGCAAATTTTTGAAGGCGTTACCACTTACCCCGCCATTCTCATTATGGAAAAACCCAGCCGTTCACGGAAAAATGCACCCGAACAAACGGTGCAATTCCGTAATATTCAAGCGAAGGATTTAACTGCATTACAAACTGAACTCACAGAAACCGTTTTTAGCACCATAGCACAACACAAACTCGCTGATGACGGCTGGCGATTAGAAGATGAACGCCTACAAGCTTTGCGTAACAAAATTAACAAAGGCAAACCCACACTAAAAGAGGTTTATGGCTCACCGTTATATGGCATTAAAACAGGATTGAATGAAGCTTTTGTCATTGATAAGAAAATGCGTGATACCATTATCAAACACAATCCGCAATCACTAGAGCGACTGAAACCCTTTCTGGAAGGAAAAGATTTGAAACAATGGCGGGCTGAATCACGCGATTTGTATTTGATTTTATTTCCCAAAGGTTGGACACGCCAGCAAATGGGAAAAAACCATGAAATCGTTACGGAATCAGACGCATGGCAATGGTTACAACAAAAACACCCTCAGATTTGCCAATGGTTAGCTCCATTTGCTGAAAAAGGGCGTAAACGCGGTGACAAAGGCGAATATTGGTGGGAATTACGCGCTTGCGCTTATTATGAACTAATAAAATCAGTAAAGATTTTTTACTCCGAGTTTTCACAAAAACCAAATTTCAGCCTTGATACGAAAAATAACTATACAAACAATAAATGCTTTTTCATACCTAATGGTGATTGGTTTTTATTGGGAGTAACCAGCTCTAATTTAATATGGTTTATAATTACGGGAATTTGTACATTTGTACGAGGTGAATATTATGAACTACGCACCATTAAAATGGAAACACTGCCCGTCCCTGATGCAACGGAAACGCAAAAATCAGCGATTGCAGCACTAGCACAGCAATGCCAGACCATCGCCGAACAACGTTATGCGTTAGAAAACCATTTCCGCCGCCGTATTCCTGATTTATGCCCAAAAGATAAAGAAGCGAAACTGTCACAGAAATTACAAGCATGGTGGGAAATGGATTTCACAACCTTCCAAAGCGAAGTTAAAAAATCATTTAAACAAGATATTCCACTCACAGAACGCCATGATTGGCAAACTTTATTTGAAAAAAACCAAGCAAGCATTCAACAACTCAGCTATGAACTCACCATCACCGAACAAGAGTTAAATCAAGCGGTTTACACATTGTTTGGGTTAGATGAGGCTGAAATTCAGTTATTGGAATCCAGTATAGGGTAATGAGATGAAGATACCTTACGGTTTAAGCAACTTCCGCGACATTATTACTCAAGGTTATGTTTATGTGGACAAAACCTTGTATATCGAGCGTTTGGAAAACAGCGGCAAATATCAGTTATTATTACGCCCTCGCCGTTTTGGTAAAAGCCTGTTATTGTCGACGTTATGGCATTATTACGATATTTATTATCGTGATGAATTTGCCACTTTATTTGGTCACTTGTACATTGGTCAACAACCGACACCTTTACATAACCGCTATCAAGTATTATTTATGGAATTTAGCGGCATTGATACTGACGCAGGTTTTGACAATATTTACCACGGATTTAATCGCAAAGTAGCCAACGCTTTACAAAGCTTTTTAGAACGCTATGCTTATCCCGCTGCGAGCATTCAAGCCATTACCGCAGAACCTACTCCACAAAGCCGTATGGAAACGTTTTTTCGCATTGTTGCCGAGCAAAAGTTAGTAATCTTGATTGATGAGTATGATCATTTTGCCAATGCCTTATTATCAGAAGATTTAACCTTATTTCAACGCATGATGAGCAAAGGCGGTTTTGTACGCAGTTTTTATGAGACACTCAAAACAGCCACCTTAACGGGCGTATTAGACCGCTTATTCATTACAGGCGTTACGCCTATTATGTTGGATAGCATGACCAGTGGTTTTAATATTGCCGAGAATCTTTCATTACACCCTGATTTTAATGAAGCCGTTGGTTTTACCAAAGCAGAAGTTCAACAATTACTAGCACCGATAACCGTAGAACAACCTAGTAAACTATTAGCTGACATAACACAATGGTATAATGGTTATTGCTTCAATACCTATCAGCAGCAAACCCTTTACAATGCCAACATGGTGTTATATTTTCTAAAAAACTATCGTCAAATGGATAATAGCTATCCCGACCCAATGTTAGATGAAAACATCGCATCTGACTACGGAAAAATTTTAAAGCTATTCAGCATTGGTAATCGTGACAATAACTTTTCTGTGCTAAATGAACTTATTAATACAGGTGAGGTAACAGCTTTACAACGCCGAAAATTTGATTTTGATAAAGGTTTTGATCGTGACGATTTTATTAGTCTATTAGCTTACATTGGTTTTGTTACACTACGACGTAAAACCTTGCGCAGCGAAGTTTTTAGCATTCCTAATTATGCCATCCGCGAGTTATATTACCAATATTTTAAAGTAGAATTGGAACGACGTAATCACATCCAGATTTCTAACCAAGCACTACAACAAGCCGTAGAAGCATTAGCATTGCAGAATGATTGTCGCCCATTTGCCACTGAAATCACCAAAGCCTTGCAATTACTCTCTAATCGTGATGCAGTTGGTATGGATGAAAAGCATATCAAAGTATTACTACTTACCTTACTTTATCAAACACAAGTGTATTTCATTCAAAGTGAACGTGAAATCAATCGAAAATACCCTGATATTATGTTATTAGAACGTAGCCCTATTACGGTTGAACACCAACACTTAATTGAGTTGAAATACAGTAAAAAGAACGCGGGAAAACAAGGTTGGGAAGCCAAAAAACAGGAAGGATTAAACCAAGTACAAGGCTACTTACAACAACCTGATATTATCGCTATCCCTAAACTTAGCGCATGGCTATTACTTACCGATGGCGAGCGAGTTGAAATAAGCAAAGTGCAATAACGCAAAGGAACATTTCATGCAAAAACCGACAATTGGCTGGATTGGCGTAGGCATTATGGGCAAGCCCATGTGCAAAAATTTGTTAAAAGCGGGTTTCACGCTGGCGGTCAACACGCGCCGCCCCGAATCGGCGCAGGAATTGGTCGAACTCGGCGCAACGTTTTACCCCACACCCGCTGCATTGGCGGCGCATGTGGATATGGTGATTTCGATGGTTTCCGACACGCCGGATGTGGAAGCGGTATTACTGGGTGAAAACGGCGTGATTCACGGCGGCAAAGCGGGTTTATTAGTCATCGACATGAGTACGATTTCACCCGTTGCCACCCGCGAAATTGCGGCGAAATTGGCGGCAAAAGGCATTCGTTTCCTCGATGCACCCGTTTCTGGCGGCGATGTCGGCGCGATTGCTGGCACATTAACCATTATGGTCGGGGGCAATGCTGACGATTTGGCTGAGGCTTTACCCGCATTATCGGCGATGGGCAAAACCATTACCCACATTGGCGAGCACGGCGCGGGGCAATTAACCAAAGCCTGCAACCAATTGATTGCCGCGCAAACGGTAATTGCGGTAAGTGAAGCGTTTGAATTGGCGAAAGCCGCTGGTGTTGATCCGGCGCAAGTGCGAGCGGCGTTACTCGGTGGATTTGCCTATTCGCGGGTATTGGAACTGCACGGGCAACGCATTTTGAGCGACAACTACGCCCCCGGTTTCAAAGCGCATTTGCACAATAAAGACATGCACATTGTCGCCGATACGCTTGCCGCATTTGACTTAAACTTACCCGCCACCCAACGCGCTTGCGACTACATGCAAGCCTTGGTTGAACAAGGCAACGGTGAATTAGACTCATCCGCCTTGGCAAAAATCGTGCAACAAACCGCGAGCAAAACTGCATGAAACCGAACATTGTTATCTTAACGGGTGCGGGCATTTCCGCCGAATCCGGTATTCAAACCTTCCGCGCTTCGGACGGTTTATGGCACAACCACCGCATTGAAGACGTGGCAACGCCAGAAGGTTTTGCGCGTAATCCGGCATTAGTCCACGCATTTTACAATGCGCGGCGTGCGCAATTACACGACACGACCGTGCAACCGAATGCCGCCCATTTGGCTTTGGCACGTTTGGAACGTGAATACGCGGGTAATGTGCTGTTGGTGACGCAAAACGTTGATAATTTGCACGAACGCGCTGGCAGCCAAAACCTGATTCACATGCACGGCGAACTCAACAAAATCC
Organism: uncultured Thiothrix sp.; assembly: GCA_964617055.1. GTDB lineage: Bacteria > Pseudomonadota > Gammaproteobacteria > Thiotrichales > Thiotrichaceae > Thiothrix. The sequence continues at coordinate 364 of CAZTUZ010000101.1, read as the reverse complement.
ATTGCCAGCGCACGCAAAAGGTTTACGAGTGGGATCAAGATTTAAGCGTCAAACACGTTTGCCAGTGTTGCAGCAAAGCGGGTCATTTGCGCCCGCACATTGTCTGGTTCGGCGAAGTGCCGCTATTAATGGAAGAAATTTACGGCGCATTGCAACACTGTGGCTTATTCCTGTCGATTGGTACGTCTGGCAAGGTTTACCCCGCCACTGGCTTTGTGCAAGTCGCCCGTGAAGTCGGGGCGCAAACCGTCGAACTCAACCTTGACCCGAGCGACACCAGCGATTTGTTCCACCAATCGTTTAACGGGCTTGCCAGCGAAATCGTGCCGGAATTTGTGCAGGCATTACTGCAATAACCCATAAT
>CAZTUZ010000100.1:7796-9605 GCA_964617055.1 uncultured Thiothrix sp. | reverse complement strand
CCGGACCTTGTGGTCCTTGCACCGAAATTTTCTACGATCACGGCGACCACATTTGGGGTGGCCCTCCGGGTACACCAGAAGAAGACGGTGATCGTTACATTGAAATCTGGAACTTGGTGTTCATGCAATATGAACGCACTAAAGACGGCGAAATGCGCAAGCTGCCGAAGCCTTCCGTGGACACGGGCATGGGCATGGAACGTTTGGCGGCGGTGATGCAAGGCGTACACAGCAACTACGAAATCGACCTGTTCCAAACCTTGTTGAAAACGGCTGCGTCCCTTGCACCGACTGCTGATGCGAATAGCCCATCGTTGAAAGTCATTGCCGACCACATTCGTTCGTGCGCCTTCCTGATTACCGATGGCGTATTGCCGTCGAATGAAGGGCGTGGTTACGTGTTACGCCGCATTATTCGTCGGGCGATTCGCCACGGTTACAAACTCGGTATGCCATCACCGTTTTTCTACCAAATGGTACAACCCTTAGTGGTAGAAATGGGTGCGGCTTACCCCGAATTAGCCAAAGCGCAAGCCGTTGTTGAACAAGCCTTGGAAAAAGAAGAACGCCGTTTCGCCGAAACCTTAGAACAAGGCATGAAGATTCTGGAAGAGGCGATTAGCAATCTGTCCGGTGACACGATTGATGGCGAAACCGTGTTCAAACTCTACGACACTTACGGTTTCCCCGTGGATTTGACGGGCGACATTGCGCGTGAACGCAATTTGAAACTCGACGAAGCTGGCTTTGAAGCGGCAATGGAAGCGCAACGTGAACGGGCGCGTGCGGCGGGTAAATTCGGCGCGGATTACACCACCAAACTGGAAGTCACGGGCGCAACCACGTTCCACGGTTACGAGCAATTAAAGACTACCGCTACGGTTAGTGCATTGTTTAAACAAGGTGCGGCAGTTAGTGAGTTAGAAGCGGGTGACGAAGCGCAAATCGTACTCGACCAAACGCCATTCTACGCGGAATCCGGTGGTCAAGTCGGCGATACCGGAACATTGCAAAGTAGCACAGGCGTATTCCGCGTCACCGACACGCGCAAGCAAGGCACGACCTTTATTCACGTTGGCAAGCTCGAAAGCGGCACATTCAACGTGGGGGCGAGTGTCACGGCGGAAGTCGATGCGCAACGTCGCCAAGCCATTATTCTTAACCATTCCGCGACGCATTTAATGCACGCCGCTTTGCGCCAAGTGTTAGGCGAACACGTTGAACAAAAAGGTTCATTGGTCACGCCAGAACGCCTGCGGTTCGACTTTTCACAACCTGAGCCTGTTACTGCGGCGCAAATTGCGGCGGTAGAAGCCATTGTCAACCACGAAATCCGTGCTAATGCAGCGGCTTCTGCGCAAATCATGGCAATGGACGACGCGAAAAAAGCGGGTGCAATGGCATTGTTTGGCGAGAAATACGGCGACGAAGTGCGCGTGATGAAAATCGGTTTCTCTACTGAATTGTGCGGCGGTTGCCACGTTGAACGCACGGGCGACATTGGCTTGTTCAAAATCATCAGCGAAAGCGGGGTCGCCGCAGGTGTACGCCGGATTGAAGCCGTCACAGGCGCGAATGCCTTAGTGTGGTTAAACGAAACCGCTGAACGTTTGGATAACATTGCGCGTTTACTCAAAGCCAATACCGCCGATGTAGCGGACAAATTAGACGCTGTATTGCAAAAAAATCGCACGCTGGAAAAAGAGTTAGAGCAACTCAAAGGCAAAATGGCGGCACAAGCGGGTTCAAATTTAGTGGACAGCGCGGTGGAAGTCGGTGGTGTGCGTGTGTTGGCGGCGAATTTGGAAG
>CAZTUZ010000100.1:0-7786 GCA_964617055.1 uncultured Thiothrix sp. | reverse complement strand
TCTGACCCCAAATCCTTGCGCGATACCGTTGACCAATTGAAAAACAAATTGGGTAAAGCCGTGGTGATTTTAGCAGCGGTTGCCGACGGCAAAATCAGCTTGGTGGCGGGTGTTACCAAAGACGAAACCGCGAAACTCAAAGCGGGTGAAGTATTAGGCTTTGTCGCCGCACAAATCGGTGGCAAAGGCGGCGGTCGTCCTGACATGGCGCAAGGCGGCGGTACGGATGTCGCGGCATTACCCGCAGCGTTAGCCAGTGTTCAAGGCTGGGTCGCAGCACGGGTGTAACTTTAGTTTAGTGTTTGAAGGTAAAGAATGGCACTGATTGTACAAAAATACGGTGGTACATCGGTCGGTACGCCAGAACGCATTGAAGCGGTGGCTGATCGGGTAATCCGTTGGAAACAACAAGGCAATGATGTCATCGTGGTCGTTTCTGCGATGTCGGGCGAAACCAATAAGCTGGTTGCTTTGATTAATGCGATTAACCCGCAAGGTTCTGAGCGCGAAAAAGACGCGATTTTATCCACGGGTGAACAAGTCACGATTGGCTTGTTAGCACTCGCATTGGAAAAGAAAGGGCAGCCTGCACGTTCTTACACGGGTGGGCAAGTACGCATCCTCACCGACGACGCGCACACCAAAGCACGCATTCTGGAAATCGACGCAGAACGCATCCGTACCGATTTAGCCGAAGGGCGTGTCGTGGTGGTCGCAGGTTTCCAAGGCGTGACCGAAGACGGCAGCATTACCACGTTAGGGCGCGGTGGTTCGGATACCACGGGCGTGGCATTGGCAGTGGCATTAAAGGCTGACGAATGCCAAATCTACACCGACGTGGATGGTGTTTACACCACTGACCCGCGCATTGAACCCAAAGCACGCCATATTCCTGCTTTAACGCTGGAAGAAATGCTGGAAATGGCTAGCCAAGGTTCAAAAGTGCTGCAAATCCGTTCGGTCGAATTTGCTTACAAATATGATATGCCTATTCGTGTGCTGTCGAGCTTTGATGAGTTCGGCGCGGGCAAAAGCACACTGGTCACTCGTGAGGAAGAAGTAATGGAACAAGTTTCTGTCCGTGGTATTGCGTTTAATCGTGATGAAGCTCAATTGACGGTAGTGGGTGTGCCGGATCGTCCAGGCGTGGCTTACCAAATCTTAGGGCCGATTTCTGATGCGAATGTCGAAGTCGACATGATTGTGCAAAACATCGGTGCAGACGGTTCAACGGATTTCACCTTCACCGTGCACAAAAACGATTTCGTCAAAGCACAAAAAGTCTTGGCAGAAACGGTTACTGCGATGGGGGCGAAAGCCTACACGGGTGATGACCAGATTGCCAAAGTCGCGATTGTTGGGGCAGGAATGCGTTCTCATGCAGGTGTCGCGAGCAAAATGTTCAAAACGCTGGCCGATGTGGGCATTAACATTCGCATGATTTCGACTTCTGAGATTAAAGTTGCAGTTGTGATCGATGAAAAATACTTAGAGTTAGCCGTGCGTGTATTACACGAAGCATTTGGTTTATCTCAAGCAGCAGCTCATTAATTTTTTTTAAAGATTTATGGCTCATAAAAACCCACTGTTGTAGTATTGTTGCAGCAGTGGGTTTTACTTTATGTATGAAAAACAACGGCTCAGAAAAGAAGTAAAATGCTTGTTGCTGAAATAATACAATGGTAAAAAAGCAACAATGTTGAGAAAATAGTTAAGCGTAAGTTCAGTGCTGATGTGTGATTGTTACGCATAGCAAAGGTTGTCGGGTGAGGACTTGTCTAAAAGTTGTCACAGGGCTTTGTGGACACAAAGTGCAGCAATATGGAGATTTTGCGGTATGTTGATTCTAACGCGGAGGGTTGGAGAAACCCTCATGATTGGGGATAGCGTAAGCGTTACGGTATTAGGGGTCAAAGGCAACCAAGTCCGTTTGGGAATCAATGCACCCAAGGATGTTGCGGTGCATCGTGAAGAAATTTACGAACGTATTCGTCACGAACAGCTTGAACCCGTGGTTATTGAAGAGAATCCAAATTAATTGAAAAAACGCTTTACCTGTGACGTGAAGACGTGTAATATCTCGGCCTTCACTGAGTAGTGAAATGGAGAGGTGGCCGAGAGGCCGAAGGCGCTCCCCTGCTAAGGGAGTATACCTCAAAAGGGTATCGCGGGTTCGAATCCCGCCCTCTCCGCCATTAACTACTTAAGCTAAAGAAAAAAGTTAAAGAATTGTTTAACATTTTTCTTGACACTGAAAGTGATAAGCGTATAATACGCAGCTCTTACAGCGCATCCGTAGCTCAGTTGGATAGAGTACCTGGCTACGAACCAGGTGGTCGGAGGTTCGAATCCTTCCGGATGCGCCATCTAATTTTAAAAAGCTGTTTTTAGTGACAGCTTTTTTTTCGCCTATCATTTACCGCTTGCAACAATAACCTTCTAAAATTGTTCCGTGTAAAATGCAAGTCATTAAAAAAGCCGTCCATGATGAACGGCTTTTTACTAAGCCTTGGGCTAAGGCTAGTATCAATTCGCTATTAGCGACCAAATAATTTGCTGGCTAAACCAATCGCCCCAGAAACGCCGCCAACAGCATCCAAGAGGTTGCCAAGGTCTAACGAGCCATTCGGAGAAGCTTTATCAACAACCCCTGGAACAGCGGCTTGCAGGCCACTCAAAGCCTTCTCAGGTGTGATACCTAGCTGTTGTGCAAAAGCTGCGATTTTATCTTCACCAAACATTTGTGTTAGTTGGCTACCAGATACGGGGGTATTTGCGCCTGAGCCAAGCCAAGAAGATACCATTGACATCAAATCTGGATTACCACTGCCTTGTAAACCAGTTACCATAGAAGCCAAACCTGCTAAACCACCAGCTTGTGATTGCTGACCATTAGCAAACAACCCCATCAGAGCTGTAGCGATTTCAGTGATTTCCAGTTGACCGTCGTGGTCTTTGTCCAATTGACTTTGAAATAGTTGTGCACCGATTTGCAGTAGATCCATGTTTGGTCTCTCCGATTAGATGTTTTTAGGGATACGAATTTTCTGACCAGGGAAAATTTTGTCAGCGTCTTTAATAACTTCACGGTTGACTTCAACGATTTTGGTGTATTTTGCACCATTGCCGTAAGCTTTTTCAGCAATTTCCCATAAGGTATCGCCTTTCTCGATGATGTAGAACTCATCATCACCACCGACTTGGCTGCCATCTGCAATGGCTAAGCCATCAGCTTTAACTTCTTGGATACCTAAAGCGTTACCTGCCATCAGAACCGCTTTTTCCAGTGCTTCAGCGGATTGCGCTTCACCACTTAAGGTTGCAACGCCATCTTGCACTTGGACTTGCAGGTTGTTGACACCTGGATTGTCTTCTTCAATATGTTGTTGCAGTGCTGCTGGTGCTTCTTCCTCACTACCGAAGATTTTTTTGCCGATGCCACGCGCAAAATCAAACAGTCCCATATTGTTCTCCTTTGATTGATTGGATTAAGTGTCCACGCCATAGTATAGACGTTTTAGGTCAAAGAAACATTGGCCTGATCATCGGTCGTGTGATTTCGCTAAAAAGTTCAGAGTTTTGTGAGAATAGTCGTTGGTTACTACGCTGTGAATGTGCCAAATTTCACAAGTCGTTGTTGCCAATAAGTTTTACTTAGGTTGTCTATGGTGACGCGACCACCGCCAGATGCTGCATGAATAAAGTCACCACGTCCAACGTAAATGCCAACGTGATTGACACTGCTGCCACTGGTGCGGAAAAAAATCAAATCTCCAGGGCGCATTTGTTCAAAGCTAATGGTTCGACTGGCTCGGCTTTGTTCGGCTGCGGTGCGTGGTAAGCGAAGGCCATTACCTTGTTGGTAAACGAAACTGGTCAAACCGCTGCAATCGAATCCTTCGCGTGGTGTTGTGCCACCGTATTTATAACGCACGCCGAGGCTTTGGTAAGCTTGTGCTAACAAAGCACGGCGCATGGGGGCATCGGCGGGTTCAGCCATTTGCTGCGAATAGTTAGGAGTGTAGGAGGGGTAGGGGTGATAGCTGGCAAAGTAGGGTTGAACAGGTGGATAGTCGTTATAACTGCCATAGTAAGCAGGGTCGTAATTGGATGAACGATTTGTGTTATTGTCGTAATAGTTCATCGGCATCGGAGCGCAAGCACTTGTCAACGTGGATATTCCTAGCCATGCAACTGAATGAAATTTCAGCATATTTTAACCCCAGTTTATTGTTATGAATTAGCACTAGGGGTATTCTAAAAGTTCTTAACTGAATGTAAGCAAAAGTCGATGCTGTGTTTTAATAACCTTGTCGATAACGGTAGCTATCATAAGGTGAAGAGCTAGGCGATTGTTTTGGTGCTGGATATTGTTTAGGCGTTGGCTTTGGATACTGGTATGTATTGGGATGGTAGTAATAACCATTGCTTTGTTCTTGCATGGCCTCAAATACACCTGCTTTGTCCATGTAATACAATGTTCCGGCGACAATGCTGGTTGCTAATAAAGCAGTGAGAACGATTTTAATAATGCTGTAGGGACGTTCACCTTGGGTTTTGCCATTGCGTCCGTTAATAACAAAGCGGTAGGTTTTGTCATTGTAGCGGAAGGCGGCTGACCAAACAGGCAATAGCAGGTGTTTAAAGGTGGTGGCGGAATGTTGCGTTTGCAGATCGTCGATTTGTTGTTGATCACCGCCAATGTCGCTGCGTACCGCCGTTTGAATACGCTCATCCATGATCGAACGCGCTTCCGTGAAACCTTCGTCGAGGTCAATTTGGTAAATTTCGCTCTGGAATCCGCTCAAATAGCTTTCGTTATAGGGGACGAGTTTTTCCAAATCCCAAGGTTCGAGACGATCTAAAATCGTGCGGGGTAGGGTGTGTGTTGCCCCAATCAAAACGTCATCAAAAAATAAACGGATTCGCCCGCTGACAGGTGTCCATTGAATACGCGGAACGAGCTGCTCTTGTTGCTGTGGTCTGCCATTAACCATGACCGTGACAAGTTGGCGTTCGTAATACACCGTGCCGCGTTGTCCGCGATAGAAAGTATCGGTGTGGCTGTCATAGGTCCAATAGGGGATATAAATGCCTAAGAGCTTTTCATCGCGTTTGGCTTTGTTTTTTAATGCCGATGGCGCAAACCATAGGCCACCAATCCAACGATCAAATGCATCACGCGCTTGTTTTTCCGTAATAACAAATGGCAATAATGATTTGGGTTGGAAGAGCCGTGCTTGGTCTGTGCCTGTCACTACGGGTGTGCCACAAAAAGGGCAATCACCCGCGTGACGGTTGACCTTTAACTCAAAGGTGGCGGCACAGTTGGGACATTTAATCACTTGTGTGCTATCAAGCGGACGCAATTTGGCAGTTTGTATCGCGCGTAAGGCCTCCGTGAAGCTGTATTCACGGATTTGGACATTACTGACTTGAATGTGGTTTTCATGTCCACAATAAGTACAAACCAAGTCGTTTGTACCTGGTTGGTAAACCAAATCCGCGCCGCATTGTTCACAAGGAAAAAATTGCTGTTTATCCGTGTCCGCCATGTTGCCCTTCTTGTTATCGGCTGTTGTCGGGTGAAGCTGATTCTACCTTAAGTTCCTGCCTGTGGTGGAATAGTTGGGGGAATCGGTGGCGGTAATTGCGTAAAAAATGCATTAAAGGTAGCAATTTCGCTTGCGGCCTGCCAATTTGCCATGCCTGTTTGCCACACCAAGGTGGTTTTGGTGAGTGTTCCGGCTTTAACCATTTGTTGCAGTTGCTGCATGGAATGTGGGCCTGTGGATTCCTGCCCCTGCGCAACATACCAACTACTATCCGGCAAGGCTGGTGGAGAGCTGTTGCTGGGTTTGTTGAGGTTTTCTGCCATTTTATTGGCGACAGCTAAACCCATGCCCATGTCTAATGCTGCACTCGAACCACCTTTGCCAATGCCTTCAGCGGTTTGGTATTGCAGGTAACGATCCAAATTACCAATCACACCCATGCTGGTGCGTTTGTCCAAGGCTGCTTCAACTTCTGGGGGAAGAGAAATGTTTTCCACCAGAATCGAGGTCAAGCGTAAGCCATATGCCTGAAATTCGGGGGCGATTTTTTGCGTAACGAATTGCCCTAATTGTTCGTAGTTAGCCGCCATATCCAAAACAGGTAGATTCGCGCTGCCAACGACGGTACTAAAGCGCGACACAATCATATTGCGTAACTGTTCGCTGATTTCGTCCACGGTGAACAGGCCATCCGTTCCCATGATTTCCTGCATGAACTTACGCGCATCGTCAATACGCACCGCGTAAGAACCGAAAGCGCGTAAACGCACTGCTCCAAATTCAGGGTCACGCAACATGACTGGATTGCGTGTTCCCCATTTAAGATTGGTGAACTGTTTGGTATTGAAAAAATACACTTCAGCTTTGAAAGGGCTAGTGAAGCCATGATCCCAATGTTGTAGTGTCGATAAAATCGGCAGATTTTTGGTCTCTAACACATACATGCCAGGAGTTAGCACGTCGGCAACTTCACCTTCGTTGATGAAAATGGCTACTTGTGACTCACGCACGGTGAGTTTCGCGCCATATTTGATTTCATTGCCGTGGCGTTCAAAACGATAAACCATCGTGTCGCTGCTGTTGTCTGTCCATTCAATGACATCAACAAACTCGCCCATCAACTTATCCCATAAACCCATGACTATACCTCTGAACGTGGTGCTGGATTATTGTAACGTGATTTTGCTGAAACCAAGGTTTGGCGTAATTCGCTTTCCATTACCTTGAGTTCTTCTTCGGCTTTGGCACGCATGGCTTTGCCTTCATCAGCAATGCGCAACGAATCATTGATGGTTTCAATCAGTGACTGGTTGGCTTTTTTCACAGATTCAATATCAAACACGCCGCGTTCCATTTGTTTGCGCACTTCGGCATTACCCATGCGCAAGGTTTCGGCATTTTTTTCCAACAATTCGTTGGTTAAGTCGGATGCTTCCTTCACTACCTTTGCCGCGTCGCTCATGCGGAAAATGGTAACAGCTTGAGCCAATTGGTTTTTCCACAATGGAACGGTATTAATCAATGTGGAATTGATCTTATTAATTAAGGTTTTATCGTTTTCCTGCACCAAGCGAATGCTCGGCAAACTTTGCATGGCAACTTGGCGAGTCAGGCGTAAATCGTGTACGCGGCGTTCTAAATCATCACGCGCACTGCGTAAATCGCGCAAACTTTGTGCCATTACCATGTCTTCGGTATTGGCTTCAGCCTTGGCGACTAGTGTTGGGATTTCGCTTGTGTCGAGTCGACGTAACTTTTCTTCGCCTGCTGTAATGTAGGTTTCGAGTTTGTGGAAGAAGTCCAGATTGGCTTCATACAATTTGTCGAGCGTAATGACATCTGTTAGTAATTGGGTTTTGTGCGCTTCCATTTCGTCGGTAATGGTATCGATTTGCTTGCGCACGTCTTCGTATTTGCTTAAAAATTCAGCCACTGGTTTGGCTTTACCCAGTAACTTTTCCCACCAACTTTGTTCTTCGTTAGGGTTGAGTTCGTCAATATCGAAGCCTTTAATGGCAGAAATCATATTTGTCAGGGATGAACCAGCCGCCCCGATGTCTTTATTTTTTACACCATTGAGCATTTTTTCGGAAATGGTGGTCATTTGTTCTTGGGTCTTTGTGCCAAAGAACATAATGCTGCTGCGGTCATTGAGGTCAATTTCAGCAATCAAGTTTTCCAGTTGTTGTTTTTGCGGATCGCTGGCTTGTTCGTAAGCAACTAATTCGGTT
>CAZTUZ010000099.1:0-9645 GCA_964617055.1 uncultured Thiothrix sp. | reverse complement strand
GAGTTCACGGCAGGCACGCAAAATACGCAGGGCGATTTCACCCCGGTTTGCGATCAGTACTTTTTTTAACATGTTATCACCTCAAGGGTGTTAGCTAATCACAAACGTTATTCGATAATAAACAGCGGTTGTCCAAATTCAACGGGTTGTTCATTTTCAACCAGAATGGCTTGGATTGTACCTGCTTTGTCAGATTGGATTTGGTTGAGCATTTTCATGGCTTCGATAATGCACAATGTGTCACCTACTTTCACCGACTGACCGACTTCGGCAAAGGGTTTTGAACTAGGCGAAGACGCGCGGTAGAACGTACCAACCATTGGGGATTCCACGACGTGACCACTGGGGATTTTGGCAGCAGGTGCGGTATCCATCGCAGGGCTTGTTGGTGTCATCGGGGCAACAGGGGCAGGTGCATAGTATTGCTGAGGTGCTGGGGCTGTGGTTGGCATAACCATCCCAGTGTTAATGCGACTGATGCGTACAGAATCTTCGCCTTCTTTGATTTCAATTTCAGCTACGTCACTGCCTTCCAGCAAGCTAATCAATTTTTGTATTTTACGAACGTCCATCATGGGTGATGACCCTTATCTTGTTTGTTTAATTTTCTGTATGGCTGCATACAGGGCAAGTTCATAGCCCAACGCGCCAAGGCCAACGATGATGCCATCCGCCACATCCGAAAAGTACGAATGGTGTCGAAACGGTTCGCGCCGATGCACATTGGACAGGTGTATTTCGATAAACGGAATCGCAACCCCTAGCAAGGCATCCCGAATAGCAACACTGGTATGCGTGTATGCACCGGGATTAATGAGGATATAGTGAACGCCTTCGTCCATGGCTTGATGAATGCGATCAACTAATGCTCCTTCTGTATTGTTTTGGTAGCACAGCAGCGTGTGATGTTGCTCGCTTGCCAACATCGTTAAACGTGCTTCGATTTCTGCGAGTGTTAGACTGCCATAATGACCAGGCTCACGCTTGCCCAGTAGGTTGAGATTCGGCCCGTTAAGCAAGAGGATGGTTGCCATTAGAAATTCGCCTTATTGTTGCAGATACCCATAAAAGCATCGCATTCTACACCGAACTGCTGCGATATGCAGCAATTTGGTGCAAAAAGCACGAGTTTGGTCAAAACTTTACGTTTTTTAACCATGCTCATGGGGATGGTTAATATTTATTCTTAATCTCACGCGCTGATGGAATAGTTTGGGGTTAGATGATGTGTAACTTCAACGTAGACCTAATTTTTGCAGGGTTTCTACGGTTAGCGCACCACTCGCTAATTGCTGGCTTTCTTGGTAGTCCAATATGGCTTGACGTGTTTGTTCTGCCAAAATGCCATCAATCGCGCCACGGTAATACCCTTGTTGTTGTAGTTTTTGTTGGATTTGTTGAATTTCCTGCGGATTCACGTCACTTTCACACAAGGCTGGCATGACAACCACGCGTTCTGTGCGAATCGCTTGGTGGGTCGGGATCGCCTCGGTGCGTGAGCTATTGGGTGTGGTGATCACGCTGGCTGATTGACTCACACGGGTTAGTTTGACTGTCTCGTAAACTGGGGCGATAGGTGTCGCGACAACTTTCGCAGGTTCGACCACGACTTTGCGAGTGATTCGTTGCTTCTTGGCAGGGATGATTTTCTTGATCGTGCGTGGTGGCATTTCAACAACATGGGTTTGGATGTCACGGTATTGCGCCGGAACACGGATCAAACAATGGCTGGGCAATGTTGACGTGTCTGGTGGAATTGCGTCTTGGAATGCTTTACAAGCTGGATTCCAACGTTGGGTAGCCTCTTTGATTTTCACACGCTTGGTTACTTAGCGGTAAGTCGCAGGAATGCTTTCGATTTCCACGCGTTCCCGTTCTACTTCGACTTCTTCCGTGATTTCTTGGATTTTGGCAGGAATAACTTGGTACTCCGTGTAACCATCCGCCACCTTGATGGTTTGTGTGCCGTAATCCATCTTCGCGGGAGTCGTGGTATAGGTAGGGGAAGCTTCGTAAGTTGTCACGGTTTCTGTGTGGTCGCGAAACACAGCAGGCAACAAGACGGCTGTGGGGCATAAGCGACGCATTGCTGAATGGGTCGTCGGTGTGATTTGAGAGGATTGGGCGGGGTCGACCGTCGCCGCATGAACTTGCGTAGGTGTCGTCAACAGTCCGGCGATGTAACACACGAACAAAGTCGGCATTACGCTGTAATCTATAAAACAATCGCGTATTTTCATGAATCGTAATAATGATGTTTGGTCAGTTAGCTCGTGTTAGATTTTAAACAAAAATCGCTGAAAAAACTTGATCGTACAGATGTGTTAGTATCAACTGCTTTCCTCTAATGTAGCATTACTTATGCAAGTCCGAGCTGAACAAATTGAAGAACATTTGCGCCACAACCTTGCTCCGGTGTATCTGATCAGTGGTGATGAGCCGCTGCAAGTCATGGAAACGGCAGATGCAGTACGCAAAGTAGCAGCCTCGCGCGGTTTTAGTGAGCGTGAAATTCTGCATGTGGATGCCCAATTTGATTGGGGGGCGTTATATGATGCAGCAGGAGCGTTATCGTTGTTTTCAGAGCGTAAATTATTGGATTTACGGATGAATACCTGCAAAACGGGACAGGCAGGCACGAAAGCCTTGCAGCATTATTTGGATTATATTCCATCGGACAAAGTATTGTTGATTCAAACCGGAAAGCTCGACAAGACCTGTAAAAACAGTGCTTGGTTTAAGAAAATCGAGCAAATTGGAGTGGTGGTACAAGTGTGGGAATTGTCGCCCGCACAAACCCTAGCGTGGGTGGCGCGACGGATGCGCAGTGCGGGCTTGCAAGCCAGTGACGATGCAGTGCGGTATTTGACCGAGCGTATTGAAGGCAATCTGCTCGCAGCGGTGCAAGAAATAAACAAATTAACCCTATTATTTGGGCAACGTTCGGTCACAGCAGAGCACATCATGGCAGTGGTGGCGGATAATTCGCGTTATACCGTATTCGATTTGGCAGATGCGATTTTATTACAAGATGTACAACGCATTGCGCACATTATGCAGGTGTTGCAGGATGATGATACCGCTCCCCCTTTATTGGTTTGGGCATTGGCGGATTTATCGCGACAGTTATATGCAGGATGCGAGAACCTACAGCAAAATATTTCCAATCAATCCCTTTTGATGCGAATGCCAAAAGCACGTCAAAGTGCCTTTCAAAAAGCCTTGCCACGCATCAGTAAACAAATTTATTGGCCGCACTTATTCACACGATTAGCGACATTGGATCAGCACAGCAAAGGCGTAGGGCAAGGCGTTTCGCACTATCCGCAACGCTTGTGGGACGAAATGCTGGATTGTGCGCTGCTCATAGCAGGTCGATCTACCGTATTATAATTCGTTACATTTTGTGACAGTTGTTTGCTTGATAATAAAAAAATAATCTTGCATTATAAATAATCAATCACAAAATAATTAACTAACATTTAAGAGTTTTCCTTGTTAGGCCTGGCAATTGAATTGCTAGGCTTCCTTTGCGCGTGTGTCACTGATACTAATTAACTTAAATCACACTACACTTCGTTGATTCCCCCGTGCTTATCGTTCATTTAGCAAAAAATATTTGTGTTAAATCACAGATTAAAGTGATGATTTTTATTTAACATGGCTGCTTATTGTGCAAAATCCAGCAGTGAGGGTCATTATTATGGATAAATTTCAAACTGGGCATAAAGAAATCCTGCATTCCAAGCGTGCCAATATTTACTACCTTGAACACTGTCGGGTGATGGTAAAAGGTGGGAGGGTGGTGTTTCTCGCGCCTGCGGAAGACGAAAATCAGTATTGGAATATTCCCATTGCTAATACCACGGTGATTTTGCTGGGGACGGGAACGTCCATTACCCAAGCAGCGGTGAGGATGTTGTGTGGGGCTGGGGTCATCGGATTCGGGGCACGCATTTGACGGAATTGGTGTGGGTGGTGGGCAATCGTCGCCAATTCGATGCGTTTGGCAATGTACCTGTGAATCGCACGCAACGCAATCTCAATCACGAGGATTGGGAAAATGATTGGCGGTTTTTGCCGTTAGTGCAGGTACTAGCGGCATTGGCGGCGTTGTTTCATGACTTTGGTAAGTCGTGGGATCACTTTCAAACCCTGCTTGCCAACCCAGAAAAACGTGACCCGATTCGTCATGAGTGGGTTTCGTTATTGCTGTTTAGAGCGTTTGTTGATGGCAGAACGGATGATGCTTGGCTAACCGAGTTACTCGCCTTGAATCAGGCGAATGCCAAAGCTCGCCACGCATTGGTGAAAAAATTGCTAACCCGTGCCACCCCACCGCCTGCCTCTGCTGATACACCTTTTGCGGATGGTTTTGCTAATGCACCGTTGGCGTTGTGGGTGGCGTGGTTGATTGTGACGCACCACAAGTTACCGCGTTTTTATTGGGATGCGGCGCAAGGGGAAACCCATGACTTCACCAATGGACGTAAGCCCGTTTCACGCCAAGCAATGCTGGACAGCATTGAGCGTGACATGGGGTATATCAAGACCAAGGATGCGTTGAAGTGGAAGTTTAGCCACGGTTTGCCGCTGCTGACGGATGTGTGGTGTAAAGATGCCGCACGTTGGGCGCGTAAAGCGCAAGACGTAACCCATTTAATTGCAGAAGGCGTAGCGGTAGAACGTTTATTGCTCACTTTGGCGCGATTGGCGTTAATGGTGGGGGATCACTTTTTTTCATCGCAGGAGAAAAATACCCGCTGGCGCGGTGATTGTGCTTTGTACGCCAATACTGCTAAAGGCAAGGATGGCGAACGTCCTTTAAAGCAGCGACTGGACGAACACCTGTTGGGTGTGACCCAAGCCGCGTTAAATGTGGCGCATTTATTACCCGCTTTTGAAACGGCGTTACCCAAAGCACACGACGTAAAAGCTTTACGCAAGCCTGCGAAAGGCGCGTTCGCGTGGCAGAACAAGGCGGTGCAAAAGCTGTACGAATGGCGTAAAGCGCACGATGTTGCCAAACAAGGTTTCTTTGCCGTGAACATGGCGAGTACGGGCTGTGGGAAAACCTTCGCCAATGCCAAAATCATGGGCGCGTTACAAAACGATGGCAGCTTGCGTTATACCTTGGCGTTGGGTTTGCGCACATTGACTTTGCAAACGGGGGATGAATACCGCGACAAGCTCAAATTGGATGCTACGGAATTGGCGGTGTTGATCGGTTCGGCGGCGGTGCGTTACCTGCATGGGCAGCGTGAGGACAATGACCTACCAACCGATTGGGAAGAGGAGGAAGCCAGCACGGGTTCGGCATCGGCTACCGCTTTAAGTGCGGATTTGGAAGTGGTGTACGAAAGCCATGTGCCCGATGACCGCTTGAGTACGGTATTGCGCGATCAAAAAAGCAAACAGTTGTTATACGCGCCTGTGTTGGTGGCGACGATTGATCATCTCATGCCTGCTACGGAAAGTACGCGAGGCGGGCGGCACATTCTGCCGACTTTACGTTTGTTGTCGGCAGATGTGGTGATTGATGAAGTGGATGATTTTGACCACAACGATTTACCTGCGATTGCGCGGCTGGTGCATTTGGTCGGGATGTTGGGGCGAAAAATGATGATTTCATCCGCCACCATTCCGCCAGCGGTAGCCGTGGGCTTGTTTGAGGCGTATCAAGCAGGTTGGCAGATTTTTGCGACGGCACGCCAGCGTTCTAGCAGTGTCACGGCGTTTTGGGTGGATGAATTTGGGGCAGAATGGCAATTGCTTACCAAAAACACGCCATTTCCCACGCTGCATCAAACCTTCGTGGAGAAGCGTAGCAAAGCGTTAGCGCGGGAAACGCAGGTAAAACGCCGTGCGGAAATCGTGCCTGTGCAGCGGCAAGGGCTGGCGGGGGCAGATTTATCCACGCATTGGTTTGCCACGGTGCGCGATGCGGTCGTGCGCTTGCATCACCGCCACGCTTGGCAAGATGCCAGCACGGGTAAACAGGTGTCGATTGGTGTGGTACGGGTAGCGCATGTTGATGCTTGCATTGAATTAACGCGCTATTTGCTGGGTTGTGTGTTGCCGGATGGTGTGGATATGCGGGTGATGGCGTATCACAGCCGCCAAGTATTGTTATTGCGTTCGCAACAGGAACGGTATTTAGATCAAGTATTAAACCGCAAAGCCCCACGTCAGGCGGGTGATAATGCGGTGATTCGCCAGCATTTGCAGCGTTGTCAGACCCCGCAGGTGATTTTTGTGCTGGTGGCGACTCCGGTAGAGGAAGTGGGGCGCGACCACGATTTGGATTGGGCGGTGATTGAACCTTCGTCCATGCGTTCCATGATTCAGATGGCAGGGCGTGTGCAACGCCACCGCACGGTGAGCCAGTTGACGGGGGCGAATGTGGCTTTACTGGGTTTTAATCTCAAGGGCTTGATTGGGCAACAGCCTTATGTGTTTTGCCGTCCGGGTTATGAAAGCAAGCGGTATCCCTTGGATAGCCACGATTTACGCGAGTTGGTCGATGCTTCGGCATTGGCGCAGCGCGTGGATGCCACACCGCGCATTCAGTGCCCGACAGTTTTGCAGCCGCGCACGCGCTTGGCGGATTTGGAGCATCAGGTCTTGAATGATGTGTTAATCGCGCCGAATTTCGTTCCCGAAACCGTGCAAGGTTGGTTGCATAGCGCGTATTACTTCACCAGTTTGGCACAGCAATGCAAACCGTTTCGTGCCAGTCAACGGGAAACCTTATTCAAATTGCACCTTGAAGCCGATGAAACCTTGAGCTTGCGCCAGCCGCAGGAAAAGGGCGTGCAAGGTAAGCAAGCGTTTCATGTGGCAATCACGGAACTCGAACCCGCTTTGCGCCCACGTTTATGGCTAACGTGGCATTACGTCACGTTAATCGACGAACAGCAACGCCGTTTGGGGTATAGCACGCGCCGCACTTGTGAATTTTTGGGGGAGGTGAATTTGCCCGACGCGGACGGTGCACAGCATTTCGTGTTTGTGCCGGAGTTGGGGTTTGCGCGGCGAAAAAACTGACAAGCTTGTTGTTGCGGCATAAAAATATTTTTGGGGTGATACTAGCAGTAATGGGTGATTTTTCCGCTGCTGTCAGTGCGGTTTAGTTTTTATGGAGGGCTGATGTTTTGAATCCTATTGTTGAGTTCTTAGAAAAGCGTAAGCAAAAACCGCTGAAAGAAGCCAAGAAGCCTGTCGAGGAGATTGAGGCGGAGTTCCAGATTCCGCAATGGGTGGATGGTGCGGCGAAACGTGCGGGGCAGTTGAGTTTGGTGTCACATCCGGGGAAGTTTAGTCACCCTGATGCACGGATAACGCCTGTGCTATTTACGGGGGCGTTTGCAGCGGACGGTTATTTACGTTCGGGTAATGCTAGGGCGGATGTGGATGTGGTGGGCAATGCGGCGGCATTGGATGTGTATGCGTTTTTGTCGCTGGTGCTGGAAGATGGGCGCACGGTGTTAGCCCATTTTGAAGCGGGTAGTGTGGCGTTACGCGCTTTATTGGCAGTCGATGAGGCGACATTTGGGCAGTGGCGTGAGGCTTTTTTGCAGATTAAGGCGATGGATGATGAGGTGAAAACCCACGCGAATGTTAAGCAGGTGTATTTCCCTGTGGCAGAGGGTTATCACTTGTTGTCGGTGTTGTATCCGTCGGGGTTAATGAGTGAATGCCGTGAGCGTATCCGCGTGATGAAGTTTTCGGAAAGCACGAAGGCGGCACGCGAAGCCAAACGCAAAGAGCAGTTTCATGCTGAAGGTTTTGCCGAACTGACGGGGTTATTGACGGTGCATTTCGGTGGTACGAAGCCGCAAAACATTAGCAAGCTCAACAGCAATAATGGCGGTGAGGCGTGGTTATTGCCGTGTTTGCCGCCGACATTAGCCGCACAGCATTGGCGTGTGCCGAAAACGGATTTTTTCCAGTGGTTGCGTTGGGATGAGGATTTGAAAGAGATATTGAGCGCGTTACATCGTTTGTTTGTCAGTGATTACAACACGGTGGCAATGCGTGACTATCGGAAACGGCGGGTGGAACAGGTATTTGATTGGGTGATGTTACGCGCTATGCGTTTGCAAGAACAGCCAGCGGGTTGGTCGCAAGCGGCGGGTGTTGCCTTGCCTGTGGCGCAGCAGTATTGGTTGGATGCGGCATTGACGGAACAACGCGCAACCGATGACGCATGGCGTGGCGTGATTGCGCGGCGCATCGCGGAATGGGTGATTAGCACATACACCCGCTTTGCAAAGGGGCAGAAGGATAAGGCGGTGTCATTGGGTGAAACGGAGGTGAAGGCATTTCAAGCGGAATTGCTGGATTACCTGCGTGAACATGAGGAGTTCATTTTGTGAGTGATTATGTGTTGTTAAAGCGGTTGCAGGTGCAAAACGCGAATGCGTTATCCAGCCCGTTTACGTTTGGTTTTCCGGCGGTGACAGCATTTTTGGGGTTTGCCCATGCGTTGCAGCGGCAGTTAAACCCGACGGCTGACCCTGACGAATTGTTGATTACAGGGGTTGGAATCATTAGCCACGCGCTGGATTTGCAAGACCATCAAGAAAACTACAGCCGTACTTTGCGCTTGACCGCTAACCCCTTGGATAAGGATGGTAGTCGCCCATCGTTTGTGGAGGAGGGGCGTTGTCATTTGGTGGTTTCGTTGGTGTTGGAGGTGGAAAATTTACCGAATGGGCGTGCTCGTGAAAACCTGATCCGTGATTTACCGAATCGTTTGTTGGCGCGTTGCAAGTTGGCGGGTGGCGATATTTTATCCGTTGCTAATGTTCAGATATTAGCCGATAACAAGGCGGGGTTGCGGGCGTTAATGCCTGGTTATGCTTTGTTGGAACGGCGTGATCTGATGCTGGAGGCGATGCAAGCGGGGCAGGATGCATTAGATGCGCTGCACGGTTTGTTACAAATCCGCCATCGCAGCACCTTGAACGCCGATGAAAAAACCGCGACGTGGCACAGTTCACGGGCGCAGGCGGGTTGGATTGTGCCGATTGCGGTGGGGTATCACGCTTTGACAGCCGTCGGCATGGCAGCACAACAGCGCGATGAGCAAACGCCGCATCGGTTTGTTGAAAGTGTCATAACGGCGGGTGAATTTGTGATGCCGTATCGTTTAAATGGTCTGGCGGATTTGATCTGGCGTTACCAACACGCGCCGGATTCGGCTGTTTACCTTTGTTCTCAAGTTTGATTATTTGTTTTGTATAGGAGTTTCACTCATGGCTAAAGAAGCAAAAAAAGCAAAATCGGCAATTCCTTCCGTATTGGCGTTTGAAAAGAAGTTAGTACCGTCTGATGCGCAGATGTTCGCGGTGAATTGGGCAACGCGCACAGCGGCAGCGACAGGGTTAGCATTGCAGGCAAAGTCGGTACGCGGCACGATTTCTAATCGTTTATCCACGGCGTTGGAAAATGACCCCGCTAAGTTGGATGCAGAGGTGGAAAAGCCGAACTTGCAAACGGTTGACCATTGCGCATTACCCAGCGATAAGGACACCCTGAAAGTGGTATTTACCCTGAAAGTGTTAAGCGGGGTGGACGTGCCTTCAGCTTGTAATAACCAGGAGTTTAACCAAACGTACCGTGAGGCGGTGCAAGGTTATG
>CAZTUZ010000098.1:0-9731 GCA_964617055.1 uncultured Thiothrix sp. | reverse complement strand
TGCACACAGCATGTCTGTTACTCATAAATCCCCACTGCTTTTGCAAATTCAGTTTTAACCACGATTACGCTGTAACTCCACAATGACAGGAGTTGTAATAATACCACTGCCAAGCCCCTACACCTACCCTAGCTGCAACTTTTTTACAACACTTCGCAGCTAAAGTCTAGAGCAAGGTTTTTGCCATAATGATGGCGTTCTCGCGTCCGAGCTTGGCGGGATAATACCCCTTGCGCAACCCGACCTCATTAAAGCCCGCATTGAGGTACAAACGAATCGCCGCAAAATTTGACTGACGCACTTCCAAAAAGCAGGTTTGCGCCTGCCATTGCTGTGCTAACGCCTCCATTGTGCGTAATAAGCGACTGCCGAACCGCTGCCCTTGCACATCTGGATCAACACAAATATTCAATAGGTGCATTTCGTCCAACACTAACATGACCACTGAGTACGCCAGAATTTTCCCCGACTGTTCGTAAATACGGCATAAATAGCCTTGTTTCAAACAATCTTGGAAATTTTGCAATGTCCACGGAAACGGAAAAGCCCGCCTTTCAATGGACATAACGGCATCCAAATCTTCCATTGTCATGGAGCGCAGCGGTAATAAATCAGCATCAGTGAGTGGTGGCATAACGAGCAAATACTTGTTGAGCAAATAATAAATCCTGCCACGCTTTGCGCTTATCAGCAGGTTGACGCAGTAAATACGCAGGGTGGTAAGTGGCAATCACGGGCGTACCGCTCAATGGTTCGCGGTGAACTTGGTTACGCAAACGGGCTAATGGTGCAGTAGTTTGCAACAGATTTTGTGCAGCAATTCGCCCCACCACCAAAATTAAACGCGGCTGCACCAAGGCGATTTGCCGTTCTAAATAGCCGCGACAGTTCGCCGCTTCATCCGGTTTGGGGTCACGGTTATTGGGTGGACGGCATTTCAACACATTGGCAATGTAAACCGTTTCACGCGGTAAACCGATGGCAGCCAACATATTATTCAGCAGTTGCCCCGCTTTACCCACGAATGGCTCGCCACGTCGGTCTTCTTCCGCGCCGGGAGCTTCGCCAATAATCATCCAATCGGCTTGTTGTTGCCCCACACCAAACACGGTTTGCGTGCGGGTTTTACTCAGTTCACAGCGCGTACACGCCGCCACCGCCAACCGCAGTTCATCCCACGACAGATTACCAGCACTCGTCTGTTCCGTCCGCCCTTGCGAAGAAAGACTAGGAGGGGGGACGGTTTCCACCACCTTTGCTGGCGGAACAAGGCTAGGAGATGGGTGAATTTCCACCACATTTACTGGCGGGGCAAAGCTAGGAGGAGCTTCCTCGGCGATGGCGTGCATTGCTTTGGGAATCCACACTGGGATTCCCATTGCTTGCATGTAACGGCGGCGTAACGCGGCATCCACGAGTAATTACACGCCTTGATGGTGTTGCGGGTGTTCGCGCTGCGCTTGGCTGACCAGCTTGTTCCACGCATCCACATACGCTTTGGCGGAGGCAATCACAATGTCAGTATCCGCGCCGTGCCCGTGAATAATGCGTCCGGCTTTTTCCAAACGCACAGTAACTTCGCCTTGCGCATCCGTACCGCTGGTAATGTTATTCACCGAATACAGTGCCAGCGTTGCACTTTCGCCAACAATGGTTTCAATCGCTTTGAACACCGCATCGACAGGACCACCGCCAATCGCAGAAGCAGACTGTTCAACACCGCGCACTTTCAAGGTAACATCCGCGCTCGGTGTCGCACCCGTGGCGGAACAAACGTGCGATGCAACCAATTCGTAACTGTCATCGGCGTGTTCAGCACGCGCATCCATCATTAACACCATTAAATCTTCGTCGAAGATGTCGTGTTTGCGATCAGCCAAATCCTTGAAACGCGCAAAAGCAATGTTCAATTCATCGTCGGATTTCAGTTCAATGCCCAAATCTTGTAAGCGCGTTTTCAAAGCATTACGCCCTGAATGCTTGCCCAACACGATTTTGTTTTCTGTCCAACCCACGTCTTGCGCACGCATGATTTCGTAGGTTTCGCGGTGTTTTAACACGCCGTCTTGGTGAATGCCGGATTCGTGCGCGAAGGCATTCGCCCCGACAATTGCTTTGTTTGGTTGCACGGGGAAACCCGTCACGCTGGAAACCAGACGCGAAGTCGGCACAATGTGCGTGGTATCAATGCGCGTTTCCACGGGGAAAATATCAGGGCGAGTGCGTACCGCCATGACGATTTCTTCCAACGCCGCATTGCCTGCGCGTTCGCCCAAACCATTGATCGTGCATTCGACCTGACGCGCCCCTTGCATGACCGCTGCCAAGGAGTTACCCACCGCTAACCCCAAGTCATTGTGACAATGTACCGAGAAAACCGCTTG
This sequence comes from uncultured Thiothrix sp., assembly GCA_964617055.1. Classification (GTDB taxonomy): domain Bacteria; phylum Pseudomonadota; class Gammaproteobacteria; order Thiotrichales; family Thiotrichaceae; genus Thiothrix. The sequence goes on along the minus strand of CAZTUZ010000098.1, from coordinate 7,347 downwards.
ATCCGCATTCGGGATGGTTTGAATCAACCGCCCCACAATGTCACCAAACACATGCGGAATTTGATAACCCACCGTGTCAGGAATGTTAATGGTACGCGCCCCCGCTGCAATCGCGGCTTCAATCACGCGGCACAGGAAATCAAATTCGGAACGCCCTGCATCTTCGCAGGAGAACTCCACGTCATCGGTATAATTGCGGGCGCGTTTCACCGCGTACACCGCTTGTTCGACCACTTGATCCGGTGTCATGCGCAATTTGTTCTGCATGTGAATCGGCGAGGTGGCGATAAAAGTGTGAATCCGCCCCGAATTGGCGGGTTTAATCGCTTCGGCTACGCGGTCAATGTCTTTATCCAACGCTCGCGCCAAACCGCAAATGGTGCTGTCTTTGACAATCGTGGCAATCGCCTTCACCGATTCAAAGTCACCTGGACTGGCAGCGGGGAAACCCGCTTCGATAACGTCAACGCGCATTTTTTCCAGCATTAGGGCAATGCGGATTTTTTCTTCTTGGGTCATGGACGCGCCAGGGCTTTGTTCACCATCGCGCAAGGTGGTATCAAAAATAATCAAGCGTTGTTTTGACATGCGTATGCTCCAAATCCTACCTGTTTTACTCCAAAAACTGACAGGCAGTGATTAATCGGTCGTGTATTCTGAATGGGGGGTAATGATAACGCGTGTTGCCCCGCCGGGCGTAGGAATTTATACCGCCCAGACGGGCAGTCGCAGGAAGCAATAGAGGAGTGTGTTGTGATACATGTTCATCCCACGACGCTACACGAAAACACACTGTAGTTCAAGTGCAGCGTGACCATCTGTGGCTTATTGATGCTAAAATCAATAACCCAGAATTTTTGGGTTAGTGTTGCCGCGCTTTTTGCAATTCCCTAGTATGCCACCAACTAAATTTAGCAATGCGTTCAGTTGCATAGTCAGGGTTTTCGTGGGTGGTTTGGTTGCAATGGCACGCTACTATTAGGATGTTAATCTTGGTTGGGCAAGCATTGTACACATTGCGGTAACTTCGTGACAGGCATCTTCTTCAGGATGCCTGTTTTTCTATGACGTGAGAAAAACTATTATTTATGTTCCAAGACTTTAAGTATTCGATCCTTGTTACGATACTCGGTGTCGCCCTCGCTATTTGGTGGGGAGCAATCTCTCCGATGGGTATTGCCACAGCCGTTTTCCTTGTAGTGGTACTAGGCATTATGGAAGTCAGTTTGTCATTCGACAATGCGGTGGTCAATGCCTCTATCCTCAAAGAAATGGATGAAAAATGGCAACAAATCTTCCTAACGGTCGGTATTTTGATTGCTGTTTTCGGTATGCGCCTGATTTTCCCTATCGTCATTGTCGCAGTAGCTACTGGGCTAGGTACGGTTGAAGTTGTGAACATGGCTTTGAATAACCCACAGGAATACGCTAAATACCTTACAGCAAGCCATGCGGGTATTGCGGCATTCGGTGGTATGTTCTTGTTATTGGTATTCTTAAGCTTCATGTTTGACCACGAAAAAGACGTGCACTGGATTCATGTTATCGAAGAACGCATGAGTGCTATGGGCAAACTGGACGTGGTGAGCGTGTTGATAGCCCTCGTTGTACTATTTTTATTACAAGAATTTTTACCGATCTCATCTGAAACGCGCTTAACCGTGTTAATTGCGGGTGTGGCAGGTGTTATTCTTTACATCGCGGTGAGCAGCCTAGACGTGTTCTTTGAAAATGATGCAGAAGGGGAAGCCGTTGTCGAATCGGTCAAACGCAATGGTTTAGCAGGCTTTTTATACCTAGAAGTGCTGGATGCATCCTTCTCATTTGATGGCGTGATTGGCGCGTTTGCCATTACCAATGACGTGGTTATTATCATGCTTGGTCTAGCAATTGGCGCGATGTTTGTGCGTTCCATGACGATCCACTTAGTACACAAAGGTACGCTAGACGAATACATCTACCTAGAACACGGCGCACACTATGGCATTGGAGCATTAGCAGTGATCATGCTATTGAGCATTCATTTCCATATTCCAGAAGTGATCACGGGCTTAATCGGTGTGGGCTTTATTGCTTTCTCAATCGTTTCGTCACTGCGTCACAAGAAACTCGCCGCCGCAGCTTAATGCGCTAACTCGCTCTAGGTTGCAACCAGTCCTGCGCGTGTTTGGTAATTTCCAACACCGCAGGATGCGTAATTCGTCGCTCGATGGAAATGGCGAAAAAGCTTTCAATTACACTACTAGCCTCTCCCAAACAGTGCATGGACGGGTCTTGCACTAAGGTATCGCGCTGTGCTGTTGGCGCGACAAATATCCCCGCCCCAGCCATACCGAATGCCCGCATCAAAGCACTATCATCAAATTCACCCACAATATTGGGGCGTAGACGATGCTGGTGAAACCAGTTTAATAATTCATGACGCACGGATGCCCCCTCATTGGGGATCAACAACGGCGCATTGGACAAACAGGCAGGAAATTCCCCCCGCAATACCTGTCGAACACTCTCGTGAGCAAAGAAACTAATGCTGCTTGACCCCAAACGGTGCGAAAAGCCTTTAATGGGCAAATTACTTGGCATCGGACTATCGGAAATAACCAATTCGATACGGTGCAAAGCCAATTTTCCCAACAGATCTTGAACCCCCCCTTCAGTACACACGATATGCACCTGTGGCGACAGCGACATCGCAGGCTCAAGTAACTTATATGCAATGGTTTTAGGTACAACATCCACCACGCCCACGCGAAACAGGCGGGACTTATTAGCAGGATAATGCTGCAACGCCTGTTCTAATGCATTACCCAATTGGAAAATTTCATCCGCATAACGCCGCGCGATATGTCCAGCTTCGGTTAACTCAAGATTACGCCCTTGCTTGCGAAACAGTTTAACTCCAAGCGAATCCTCCAAGAGCTGTAATTGCCCGCTGATAGTTTGCGGGGTTAGATTCAAGCTCTCGCACGCACGGACGATACTCCCCAGCGTGGCTACTTCACGAAAATAATAAAGGTGTTTGTAATTCAGCATGGCTCAAACATAACACAAGCTGTCGTAAAATACCGCGCCCTCATTTAACCAACAGCTAATTGCAACGGCATTATTTTACGCACTGTCGCTGATTCCAGCTCTGGCACTAAGGTCAACGTTGGACAAGCTTGTGGCTGCGCTGCCTGCCAACGCTCCAAAACAGCCAGCCCTTTAGCATCCAAAATATGACCCGTGTCATAAAAAGCCTTAGCTGTTTGCTCCAGTTCCAACAATGAAATAGCAACCAATTCCAAGCCATATTGTTGTAATGGCAAACTCAAACGTTTATGTACCGCATCACTGAACTCGTAACGGCGTTGATGTAAAGTTTCCAGACTCATACTCGCTGCCACAGAGCGCAAAATAGCAATACTCTCGGCTTCCAAAATGACGCGCAGTTTCCCCTCCTGCAAAGACATGCCATTCAAAGCACGCATTGCCACCAAAACGCCTTCTGCATGTGCAGCAATACGCACAGTCATGGCTGCTGTAAGATCAATTCGTATGAAATCCTGCGACATCAGTGAATGTTTATCCGCTAGAGTCACATTTAGGGTATAGGTTTGTAAATCAACGCTGGTGACTTTATGCACAATTGGTAATACCAACATTCCACCATCAAACACGACTTTAGGCCTTCCCAGACCAGTCCGCACATAGGCTTGCCCCGCTGGAATGCAAAAGTACAACAAATAAACAATAGCAATGCTCGTAATGACCAATCCCACCGACACTAGTTCATAGTAATACTGGCTAATGAAGCTCATGATCCGCTCTACCCACCTGAAACGTTTGCTGAAGTATTGATATTCAACACTGCTAACTTGTTTTTATTAATGCAGTTGTGGCAGAAGTATACTATGGGAGTGCGGTTTACCAAGCCTCTCAGGTACTGTCATCAGATAAATGGCAGCACCTAAGCCGACCAAATGACTTGCATGTGCTATTCGGTATCTTTCTTACGACGTTGAGTGCGGCGATAACGTCGCCAAACCCACAGTAATGGCCCTGACAATGTATACGCCGCAAACACAGCAAATAACACTTTAGATGGATCAATCATGGTCAGAGCCAACACCAACACCATGATCAGCCCCACAAAAAAGGGTACTCGATTGCGTAAATCAATATCTTTAAAGCTGTAGTAACTGAGGTTACTCACCATCAATAGCCCAATAGCCAGCGTCATGAACAACGCAAACAAACGTACATCCGAGCCTGCAACATCCATGTTATGGAATACCCACACGCTCCCTGCCATCATCGCTGCGGCTGTCGGGCTAGGCAAACCAATAAAGAAACGCTTATCGACTTTACCAATCTGCACATTAAATCGCGCCAAGCGCAATGCAGCACAGGCAACGTAGATAAAAGCCACTAACCAGCCTGCTTTGCCCCATGCCATCGAAACTTCGCGCAAATGTACCAACGACCACTGGTACATAACCAACCCTGGGGCGACACCAAAAGAAATCAAGTCCGCCAAACTGTCATATTGCGCCCCAAACTCCGTTTGAGTATTGGTCATACGCGCCACACGACCATCCAACCCATCCAAAATCATGGCTATAAAGATCGCAACAGCAGCAGCTTCAAACATCCCCTGCATGGCTGCAACAATCGCATAAAAGCCCCCGAACATTGCCCCTGTTGTCATTAAATTGGGCAACAGATAAATTCCCTTACGCATACGCATCGGCAAGGGTTGATGTTGTGTTTGATCTTCCAATGGATAATTCCTGTTTGCCAGAGTAACCACTATGCCAAGGGAAAGCCCGATACTCAAGCATTCCCTAATGAAAAAACCTTAACGTAAACCGTTTCGTTTGTCAGTCTTACTTTCAACGAGTAGGCAGATCATGATAGCCTACACACCTTAGAGCTACGACCAGTATGGCAGAATTACCTTGCGCAACTTAACGAATTTGCATAATCTGGAACCACTTATGAAAACTGTTCCTATCCATAATACAAAGAAATCTGCTGTCGCCTGCCATAATTGCAGTCTGAGTGAATTGTGTCTTCCGCGCGGCCTAAATCGCGACGAATTGGAATTGTTGGAAAATGCCATCAACAAAACCATGAAGATCAAAAAGCGAGATTATCTATTCCACCGTGACGACCAGCAAATCGCGATTTACGCTGTGAAGTCTGGTGCTATTAAAACTTCATTATCGACACCCGATGGTGAAGAACAAATTCTTGGCTTCTACCTACCAGGTGATTTGCTCGGTTTTGATGCCTTTGCCCACAATCGCCACACCTGTGATGCACAAGCGTTGGATGACACCTTAGTGTGCGAACTGCACATGGACAGCTTCCAAGACCTATGCGGCAAATTACCCAGTATGCGTGGGCAAATGTTGCGCCAGATCGGCACAGAAATCGAACGTGAACACATGCTGCTGCTGACGCTAGGGCAAATGCGTACAGAAGAACGTCTTGCAACTTTCCTATCCAGCCTATCTGAACGCAATCGCGAACGCGGTTTTTCGTCCAGCGAATTTTACCTACCAATGGCACGCCACGACTTAGCCAACTATTTAGGCATGGCAGTGGAAACCCTGAGCCGTATGTTCTCGCGTTTACAGGAAGATAACATCATTGCGGTTCAACACCGTCTGATCAAGATCCTCGATATGGACAAATTAAAACAACTTGCCCATCACACTTGTCGCCCAAGTAACGCTTAATTTAACGCCGTATTTGTAACTGACAACACATTTGCCATTCACGCGGGTTTAGATAACCCGCGAGAATCGTTGTTGCACGCCCTGCTTACGCAGACTCACATCAAACACCATGCAAATGTTGCGGATCAAAAACCGACCGCGTGGCGTTACTTCAATACCCGTAGGCACAAACTGTAACAGTTCATCGTGAGCCATTGGCTGTAATAGCTCCAATTCACGCGCAAAATATTCGACAAAATCCAGATTAAATACCCGTTCGATTTGCGAAAAATTCAGCGCAAAATGACACGCCAATTGCTGAATCACTTCCCGACGCACCACATCGTCATTATCCAGCGTAATACCACGAATCACAGGTAAATGCCCCTGTTCAATTGCCGTGTAATACTCATCCAACGTTTTGGCGTTTTGGCTATAACAATCCGCCACGCTACTAATCGAACTGACCCCCATACCAATCAAATCACAATCAGCGTGGGTGGTATAACCTTGGAAATTACGGTGTAACGTGCCCTGTTGCTGCGCAAGAGCTAACTCATCATCAGGTTTAGCAAAATGATCCATACCAATGTATTCATAACCTGCGCTAGTTAAATGCTCAATTGCCAATTGCAGAATTTGCAACTTGACATCAGCCGATGGCAGGTCTTCCTCATTAATGCGTCGCTGTGGTTTGAACAGATTAGGTAAATGCGCGTAATTAAAGACAGAAATCCGATCCGGCGACAATGCAATCATGGTATCTAATGTTTGCCGGAAGCTTTCCACAGTTTGGAACGGCAAACCGTAAATCAAATCCACACTAATGGATTTCGCACCATGCGCCCGACACGCCTCGATCACCGCTTGGGTTTGCTCAATCGGCTGAATACGGTTTACAGCCCGTTGTACCCGCTCATCAACGTCTTGCACCCCAAGACTAAAGCGGTTAAAGCCAATCTCACGCAATACACTAATGGTTTCTACCGTCACCGAACGCGGGTCAATTTCAATCGAATAGTCGCCATCATCCCCATCGTGTAGCTTGAAATGCTGGCGTGTTTTCGCCATTAATGCCCGCATTTCATCATGATTCAAAAAGGTTGGTGTACCACCACCCCAGTGCAACTGCTCCACCGGACGATCCACATCGTACAAACTGGCCTGGATTTCGATTTCGCGGAATAGATACTGCAAATATTTTGTCGATAATGAACGGTCTTTTGTCGCTATTTTATTACACGCACAATAAAAGCAAATTGTGTCGCAAAACGGGATGTGAAAATACAACGACAATGGTAAAGGAATAGGGTCTTCGTTACTCAAACGAGCATGGTTTTTGTACTCTGCTTCCGTGAATGGAGCAAACGCCACCGCCGTAGGATAAGACGTATAACGTGGTCCTGCTGTGTCATAACGTCTGATTAATTCTGCATCAAATTGTATTTTGCTCATACCGACCTCGATTAGACCCCAAGCGGGCGGATAACATAAATGCTTTATGCGAAAAACAATTGCAAGTTTCTGACAATAAAGATCAAACTAAGTTGATATGCATCAAGAAACCCTAAGAGCATGGATTGTGTACCCCTAGCAAATAAGGCCTAATGGGCAGGTGGAAATTGTTGGCATTGATGTCGTT
>CAZTUZ010000097.1:0-9855 GCA_964617055.1 uncultured Thiothrix sp. | reverse complement strand
AGGAAGAACGTATGTCGAAATCGACCAATTCTTCCCATCCAGCAAACGCTGTTCCGGTTGTGGGTTCGTCAAAGACAAACTACCGCTGGATGTGCGGTCGTGGGACTGTCCTGAATGTGGCACAGTCCACGACCGCGACATCAATGCAGCAAACAACATACTAGCCGCTGGACTGGCGGTGTTAGCCTTTGGAGAGAATGTCAGTGGCGAGTGCATTGCGGTGTATTCGTCCCGTTCTCGGTGAATTAGGAATCCCCTTCCTCGGTTACTGAGCTTGTCGAAGTATTAGGGAGGGGAGGATGTCAAGAAAATAGGTCTTCGCGGTGTTGTGATTTGGGTTGTTCGCGCCCATCCGCCATGAAATCGTCGGAGAACTGGTCAAGGCTTTTCAGTAAGTTGTCCCATGAGTTGCAAACGGGGTGCAGAATTAAGTTGTTGCCGATTTTTTTAATAAAGACTTCCTTACCGTCAAAACGAAATTCTTTCGGGATGCGTATGGCTTGGCTTGCGCCATTTTGAAACAGTGTTGCGGTTTGCATGAAGCTTGCCTCCAATGTTGAGTCTATACTTTTAGTATATATTAGTTGGCAGGCAACGGCTGTATTATCATTTACCAAACATCGACATTAACCAGTAAATCAGTGAGTAAGCCATGACCCTATACCACGGGAGTTGTCATTGTGGGCGTGTAACGTTTCAGGTGGAAACCGTGCTCGACAAAGTGGTGGAATGCAATTGTTCGATCTGCACCAAAAAAGGCGTGCTGCATCATCGCGTTACGCCCGAACGTTTTACCTTGCTAACGGGGACGGAATCGCTGGCGTTGTATCAGTTTGATACCCAAGAGGCGCGGCATTATTTCTGCAAAGAATGTGGGATTCACCCGTTTAGTAACCCGCGTGCCGCACCGGATCATTACACCATTAATGTACGCTGTTTGGATGATGTTGATCTGAGCAGTGCAACGTTTGAAGTGGTGAAATTCGACGGGCGCAATTGGGAAGCAGCCGTCGCCGCGTTGAATCAAACCTTGCAATCACGCGACTGAATCAGCGGGTGATTAAATCTCTTTCTAAGATATTCTTATCGAATTATATCACTTTTTTCGCTTTGGATTTTGATAGATACTCGCGAGCATTCTTCTATCGTCCTAAGGAGTGTGGCTAGATGCTACTGAGTCCAGAGCAATTCCAGCAGCTTGCCGCCGCTGTTAAGGGTTTATCGCCGACACAGCTTGCGTGGGCAAGTGGTTATCTGGCGGGTCTAACCAGCGGTTTGGCAACGGATGCCGTCGCAATGGCGCAACCGACGGCTGTTGCGGTTGCTAATACTATAAAAACAACGATTTTGTACGGTAGCCAAACGGGTAACGGTAAGAAAATCGCCGAACAGTTATACGCACGTTTACAAGCGCAAGGTGTAAGCGTGACATTAGGTAGTATGAAAGACTACCGTCCGCAACAACTCAAACAAGAACAACGTCTGATTGCGGTTGTTAGTACCCACGGCAATGGCGAACCGCCTGATGATGCGCGGGCATTCTTCAACTTCCTGCAAAGTGCGCGTGCGCCGAAAATCGATAAGCTCGAATACGCGGTGCTGGCATTGGGCGATTCCAGTTATGATGAATTCTGCCAAACGGGTGTGGTGTTAGACCAACGTTTAGCCGAACTCGGTGCAACACGCTTATTAGATCGGGTCGATTGCGATGTGGATTTCGCCGCCGCCGCAGCGCAATGGCAAACGCAAATCGTCGAAAAATCCGCAGCGGGTGGCGCAGTACCAGCAGTGAATCCTTTGGCGGCGAGTGTGAGCGCGGCGGTCGAATACACCGCAGCGAACCCGTTCCAAGCCGAAGTCTTAAACAATATCGTGCTAACCGATGTCGGTTCAGCGAAAGACGTGCTGCATGTTGAGTTTTCGTTGGAAGGTTCAGGCATTCAATACCAAGCGGGCGACATTCTCGCGGTGAATATTCCCAACGATGCAGGTTTGGTCGCGGAAGTGTTGGCATTAGCGCAACTGTCTGGCGATAGCCAAGTCACGGTAGATGGTGCAGAACTGGCATTGGTTGACGCTTTAACGCATAAACGCGAACTGTCGACCGTGACACGTCGCCAACTCAAAGCGTATGCCGCCGCGATTAACCATACAGGCTTAGCGGCGGATGCGGACAACAAAGAAGCGTTAAAAGATTTCTTGTGGGCGGCGGATTGGGCGGATGTACTGCGTGATTACCCTGCCAGCATTAGCGCACAAAGTTTGGTCGATTTGCTGCGCCCGCTGCAACCGCGCCAGTATTCGATTGCGTCCAGCCCCAGCGCACACCCAGATGAAGTGCATTTGGTTGTTAAACGCGTGGAATACCACTTCAATGGTCGTCCGCATTTGGGCACGGCTTCCAACGGTTTGGCGCGTTTATTGGCGGGTGATACCGTCGGCGTACACATTAAAGCCAACCCGAATTTCAAACTGCCAGACAACCCGCAAACCAAAGTCATTATGATTGGTGCGGGGACAGGCGTTGCGCCCTTCCGTGCGTTTTTGTTTGAACGCGATGCGCAAGGTATTCAAGGCAATAGCTGGTTATTCTTTGGCGAACAACGTTTCCGCACCGATTTCTTGTACCAAACCGAATGGCAACAGTTCCTCAAATCTGGCACGTTGGAACGCATGAGCGTGGCGTTTTCACGCGATCAGGCGGGCAAAGTGTATGTGCAACATCGCTTATTGGAAGCGGGTAACGATGTGTACCAATGGTTGCAAGACGGGGCGCACCTGTATGTGTGTGGCGATATGCACGGCATGGCGAAAGACGTGCATCAAGCCTTGTTGGACATTGCGGTGACACACGGTGGTCAATCGCCAGAACAAGCCAATGATTGGTTAGAAGCATTAATTGCCGCTAAACGTTATCAACGCGACGTTTACTAAGCTGGACGGGAGAAACGACATGACCATTACTGCACAACCATTGCAAGCACTGGAAGAAACGTTTGCGACGTTGTCTTTGGCAGACGCGCTGCAAACTTTGCGCCAACAATTTAGCGGACGTATTGCATTTTCCACCAGTTTGGGTTTGGAAGACCAAGTGATTAGCGATGCGATTTTCCGTCAAGATTTGGATATTGACGTTTTCACGCTCGATACCGGACGCAATTTTAAAGAAACTTACGATACGTTAGCCGCCACCGTCGCGCAGTACGGTAAGCCGATTCGTGCCATGTACCCGCAAACCGTTGCGGTTGAACAGTACGTTACCGTTAAAGGCATTAATGCGTTCTACGAGTCCGTGGAAAATCGTAAAGAATGCTGCTACATCCGTAAAATTGAACCCTTAAATCGCGCTTTAGCTGGCGCAGAAGTGTGGATCACGGGTGTGCGTGCCGCGCAGTCCGATTTTCGGGCTAACATGAAATTCTTTGAATGGGATGAACAACGCCAACTGCTGAAGTTCAACCCGTTATTGAACTGGAAAACCAAAGATTTGTGGGCGTATGTGCGTGAAAATGGCGTACCTTACAATAAATTGCACGATCAACATTTCCCCAGTATTGGCTGTGCGCCGTGCACGCGCTCTGTCACCGTGGGTGAAGACGAGCGTTCTGGTCGTTGGTGGTGGGAAAGTCATAATCAAGAATGCGGCTTACACGACGGCACGCGTAAAATCGGGAGTGCAGCTTAATGCCAAGCAATAAACCTTTAAAAACCCCCGTTGCTAAAACGTGGAATGTCATGGTTGACAACGGTTCGGCAGTGGAACACATCAAAGACAGCAGTGATTATTTGCGCGGCAATCTGGCGGAGGATTTCCAATACCCGATTACCGCCGCTGTTACCGAAGATAATGTGCAGTTGGTGAAATTCCACGGTTTTTACATGCAGGATGACCGCGATGTGCGCCTGCAACGCTTGGATAAAAAGCTCGAACCAGCGTATTCGTTCATGATTCGTTTGCGCGTCCCTGGTGGACAATTGAGCGCAGATCAATGGCTGAAAATGGACGCGATTAGCAATAATTATGGTAATCGCACCATGCGTATTACCACGCGCCAAGCCTTGCAGTTCCACGGCATTGTCAAATTCGACATGAAAAAAACCATCCAAGCGATGGATGCCGCCGCACTCGACAGCATTTCCGGCTGTGGCGACGTGAACCGCAATGTGATGTGTACGCCAGACCCCACGCTATCGCCATTGCACGCGCAAGTATTCCCGTGGGCGCAAAAAATCAGCGACCATTTACTGCCACAATCACGCGCTTACCACGAAATCTGGCTGGATGAACCCGCCGGACAAAAGTTGGTGGCAGGCGGCGAGACGGCAGAAGTCGAACCGCTGTACGGCAAACATTATTTGCCGCGTAAATTCAAAATTGCGATTGCCATTCCGCCGTACAATGACATGGACATTTACGCCAATGACATTGGCTTAATTGCCATTGAAGAAAATGGGCAATTGGTTGGTTTTAACGTCGCGGTGGGCGGCGGTTTGGGCATGACGTTTGGGCGCGATGATACTTACCCGCGTTTAGCGACGGTTATTGGTTTCTGCACGCCGGAACAAGTATTGGATGTGTGCTACCAAATCATTACCATTCAACGCGATTTTGGTAATCGTCAGGATCGTAAACTATCACGCTTTAAATACACCATTGATGACTACGGTTTAGAATGGTTTAAGCAAGAACTGAATCAGCGTTTGGGTTTTGCTTTAGCCACAACACGCCCATTTGAATTTACCACCACGGGTGATCAATTCGGCTGGGGACAAACCGCTGATGGTGCGTGGCATTTAGGTTTGCGTTTGGAATACGGACGTATTCTGGATAATGAAATCCACCGTTTAAAATCTGCCTTGGTCGACATCGCGAAATTAAATATTTGCAGCTTCCGCATGACGGGTAATCAAAACCTGCGTTTATTGGATGTACAAGCCGCCGATAAAGCCACGATTGAAAGCATTCTGGCAGAACACGGTTATGCGGCGGATGCGAGTCATTTATCCGGTTTACGGCGCAATTCGATTGCGTGCGTTTCTACTAATACCTGTCCATTAGGCATGGCGGAAGCGGAGCGTTATTTACCGACGTTAATCAGTAAACTCGAACCGTTATTAACCCAACACGGTTTATACGATGAAGCGATTAAAATCCGCATGACGGGTTGTCCGAATGGTTGCGGGCGTTCGGTACTCGGTGAAATCGGTTTAATTGGTAAATCCCCAGGGCGTTACAATTTGTATTTAGGTGCGAGTTTTAACGGTGATCGCATTAACACGCTGTACCGTGAAAACGTTGACGAAACCGCGATTTTAACCACGCTGGATGCGGTATTTGCGGATTTTGCCGCGAATCGTCGTCAAGGCGAACATTTCGGCGACTTCACCATTCGCCAAGGTTACGTTACTGCCGCGCCTTCGGCTTAACGGCTAAATCACTTTCCCCTTAGACTCCCAGCCTGTCATTATGGAAAATCGCAACCTCTCCTTCCATAATGGCAACGCTGGCGGGTCATCTATAGCAGAATTAATTCCACTTTCCAGTCGCTGATACTTTTCTCAGTGCTCAAATACATCAGCATGGATTCTTTAACTTCGCGGTTAGGAAATTTGCGAGAAGAAGCTGTCTTGGTCATGGTTAGGCTGCACACGGTTGTCATAAAGAATGTATACCAGCATTTTAAGGTATGCTACGGCGTTTGCTACCTGATGGAGGTTGGAAATGGTGCGTTTGGTCGCGCTGGGTTGTTTGGCAGCCTTGTTTTTTAGCAGTACCTTTATTTTGAACCGCGCCATGAGTTTGGAGGGCGGGCATTGGGCATGGTCTGCGAGTTTGCGTTTTGGTTATATGCTTTTATTTATCAGTGTATTGTTGTTGATTACCAAAGGTGCAGCGTATTTGGCGGCACTTTGGCGATTGTACCGCACGCATTGGGTGTTTTGGACAACGGCTGGCAGCATTGGGTTTGGGGTATTTTACGCGCTTTTGTGTTTGAGTGCGGATCATGCAGCGGGTTGGGTGGTAGCAACAACGTGGGAAATCACCATTTTGTGTACGCCGTTGGTATTGTTGGGGTTTGGGAAGCGTGTACCGTTGAAAGGCATTGCGGTGGCGGTGGTGATTTTCGCGGGAATTGTGTTGGTGAATAGTGAGCAAATGGGGGCTGCCACCTTACCGACGACTATGCCTTGGTGGTGGGCAGTGATACCCATTGTCATTGCGGCATTTGCTTACCCGTTTGGTTTGCAATTGGTGTGGGAAGCATCACAAGGTGGTCATGGGTGGATTCCGGCGATTCGTGATCCGCTCATGCAGGACGGTTTTGCCAAAGTGTTGCTCTTAACCTTGGGTTCAATGCCGTTTTGGTTGGGATTATTGCTGGTCATTGTGCCGCCTGCACCATCAACAGGGCAACTCGTGAGTACAGCATGGGTGGCGTTATTGTCGGGGGTCATTGCCACGACCTTGTTTTTGTCGGCGCGTCATCAATGCCGTCAGCCGCATGAAATCGCAGCGGTGGATGCTTCACAAGCGATGGAAGTGGTATTTTCTTTGATCGGTGAAGTGTGGTTATTGCACGGTTTATTACCCAGTGCTGTCGGTTGGTTGGGGATTGCGCTAACAGTATTGGGGTTGATGGCGTATACGCGTTTGCAAGCGGCATGAGTACCATTCATCTTTTTTAGAGATATATATATCGAATTATATCGCTTTTTTCGCTTTAGGTTTTCGTGGATACTGCATCGCATCATATGGAATAGATTTGAGGATTAGCACCATGCTGTTCAATCGAAAACAAACAACTCTTAAAACGCTATCGCATCTCGATTGGCTAGAAGCTGAGGCAATCCACATCATGCGTGAAGTGGCGGGTCAATGTTCCAACCCCGTGCTGTTATTTTCCGGCGGTAAAGATTCAATCTGCATGTTGCGCATTGCGGAAAAAGCCTTCCGTCCGGGGCGTTTCCCATTCCCCTTAATGCACATTGATACCGGACATAACTACAAGGAAGTGACGGATTTCCGCGATAAACGTGCCGCTGAATTAGGCGAACGTTTAATCGTGCGTTCGGTGGAAGACTCCATGAAACGTGGCACGGTGGTACTGAAACACGCGGGTGAGTCACGCAATAAACATCAATCCGTTACGTTGTTGGAAGCGATTGAAGAATTTGGTTTTGATGCGTGCATTGGTGGTGCGCGTCGTGACGAAGAAAAAGCGCGTGCCAAAGAACGTATCATGAGTTTCCGCGACGAATTTGGGCAATGGGACCCGAAAAACCAACGCCCTGAATTGTGGGATTTGTACAATGCACGTTCACACAAAGGTGAAAACATTCGTGCTTTCCCGATTTCCAACTGGACAGAATTGGACGTGTGGCAATACATCGAGCGCGAAGGTTTGGAATTACCCAGCATTTATTTTGCGCACAAACGCCCGATTGTGTACCGCCAAGGCGCGATTGTGCCCGTGACCGACGTGACTCCTGCCAAAGCAGGCGAAGAAATCATTGATCTGCAAGTGCGTTTCCGTACCGTCGGTGACATTACTTGTACCGCACCCGTGGAATCCGACGCGGACAGCATCGAAAAAATCATTGCTGAAACTGCAACCACTACCATTACCGAACGCGGTGCAACCCGTTTAGACGATCAGGCGAGTGAAGCCTCAATGGAACAACGTAAAAAAGAGGGGTATTTCTAATGACTAACCTGATTGAAGATCACGGCTTATTGCGCTTTTTGACGTGCGGCAGCGTGGACGACGGTAAAAGTACCCTGATTGGGCGTTTATTATTCGACTCCAAATCCATTCTGGCGGATGCCTTACACGCGATTGAAAAAACCTCGCAAAAACGCGGGATGCAGGAAGTGGATTTGTCCTTGTTGACCGATGGTTTGCAAGCCGAACGTGAGCAAGGCATTACCATTGACGTGGCGTATCGTTACTTCTCGACTGGCACGCGCAAATTCATTATTGCTGATGCACCGGGGCACGAGCAGTACACGCGTAACATGGTGACAGCGGCTTCCACCGCGAATCTGGCGATTATTTTGGTCGATGCGCGTAAAGGTGTGCAACCGCAAACCCGCCGCCATTCGTACTTAGCGCATTTGGTTGGCATTCCGCATTTATTGGTGGCGGTAAACAAAATGGACTTGGTGGATTACAGCCAAGCGCGTTTTGAAGAAGTGCGTGCCGCGTATTTGGATTTTGCCGAGCAATTGGGCATTAAAGACGTGCGCTTTATTCCACTATCTGCCTTGAAAGGCGATATGGTGGTGGATCGCGGCGATAACCTGAACTGGTATCAAGGTGAAACCTTGATGGAAATTCTGGAAAACGCACCGTCGGCGCATTCTGAACACGACGAGCCATTCCGTTTCCCTGTGCAGTTTGTGTGCCGTCCACAAGATTCGACCAACCCTGAATTACACGACTACCGTGGTTTCATGGGGCGTGTGGAATCCGGCAGCATTGCGGTAGGCGATGCGGTAACGGCATTACCGTCCGGTTTGACCAGCAAAGTCAAAGCGATTGAATTAGGCGGCAAGCCATTGCGTGAGGCGATTACCGAACAGTCAGTCACGATTTTGTTGGAAGATGAAATCGACATTTCACGCGGCGATATGATTGTAAAATCCGACGCATTACCCACACAAACCAAGCAAATTAATGCGACGGTGTGCTGGTTGTCGGAAACGCCAATGGATCGTGCGCGGACGTATTTAATCCGTCACACCACGCGTGAAACCAAAGCGAAATTAACCGAAATTGCCTATCGGGTTGACGTGAATACCTTGGAAAAGCAAGCGGTTGAGCGTTTAGCCATGAATGACATTGCGCAAGTCAGCTTTAAACTGGCGCAACCGTTATTAACCGATGCTTACGCGGATAATCGTGGTACGGGTGCATTCATTGTGATTGACGAAAGCACGAATAATACCGTTGGTGCGGGCATGATTAATTAAAAAAATCTAAACGGTTTTCTGTTGAAGGAAGGGAATACTGGCACGGTTAGTATTCCCTTTTTTGTTGTTTATTAACCGTCAATGATTGGTAAAAATGCTACGAACCTAGGGTTGACGAGTGGTTTTATTTATCATAAAAATTCATAAGTATTCCATGTTTTCTTGGTTTTGTTCATTAAGGAAGTGATTTAAAATCATACCACCACTGTGTTTATCAAGTCATCAGGCTTAAAGGAGGAATTATGGGTTGGGAGGGGTATCTAGCGATTGCGTTAGTATTTTGTGTGTTGGGTTTTCTCGCTTTCTCAAAAATTGCTGCCGATTTAATTCTAATGGCGGCTTTGATCGTTTTAATGGTGACAGGAATCCTTGAGCCTAGTGAAGCCTTTGAAGGATTTGGTAATACAGGTTTAATGACGATTGCGGCATTATACATTGTCGCGGCGGGTTTGCGTGAGACTGGTGCAATTCAGTATATTACACGGCATTTATTGGGGCAGCCTAAAACGGTACGCGGCGCACAGTTTCGTATGTTAGTGCCAACAGCAACATTAAGTGCATTCTTAAATAATACTACTGTTGTGGCAATGTTGATTCCAGCCATTCAGGAGTGGTGTAAACGACTAAAATTACCACCTTCTAAATTGTTGCTGCCATTGAGTTACGTTACTATTTTAGGTGGGACTTGTACTTTAATTGGCACGAGTACCAATTTAGTTGTCAATGGTTTGTTGCAAAAAAATGGTATCGAGCCTTTAGGTGTGTTTGATATTACAGGGGTGGGTTTAATTTTATTATTTGTGGGTGGTTCATTTTTATTATTGTTTGGTAATCGTTTATTACCCAATAGCGGTGGTGTTGAAGAGGGTGAGATCGGAAGA
>CAZTUZ010000096.1:0-10037 GCA_964617055.1 uncultured Thiothrix sp. | reverse complement strand
TCCAGCCCAATTTGGGCAGGAAAATCCGGCTGTTCCCTTGATCGAGCTTGATTTGCTTCGGGTCAGGAAGGCTTGAAGTCGCTGCATATCGATCATTATCGTTTTTTTGTGCAGTTAATACTATTGTGAAGCGTTGTGCGGAAGTTCTAACCAGATAATACGCAAGAAATGTTAAGATGAGAGGGATTTAGGGCGGCTTCGCTACCCGCGCTGTCCATCCTCGTCCTAAAGGGCAAGGTCTTTCGCGCAATCAGATAAATGTGTTTTGACTTGAATGTTTTCAACACAAACTACCAGTAAGCGAACGAGTAGATAAACGTTTTGGGGTGGTCATTGGAGAATGATCAGTTTAGTGATGGCAGTGTACGTCGTGCATCAATTGACGAACCAATAGCAGATAATAACCAAACACAGTTGAAAGTCATTATTAATCGCTGGATTCCCAACCAAATGATTACCTCACCCAGTAGAGAAATTCCACTGTTTCACCGTAATGGTATTAAAAGTTTATTCATTACAACCTTTAGCACATTAGACCCTAATAGTTACGCCGCGCTTAGCCGCCAATATAAAATAATTACCCGAATTATTATTAAAGAATAAACCCATTACCATGAGAACTTTTCAGATAAATTACGGATGAAATGCCATACGACTGTAGTATCATCCAGCTTTGGATTCGTCGCTCACTTAACCCCAAGGATGCCACCCATGTTGTTTTCTGCACTTTCCGCCGCGCTCGAAACCGCGTTCAACACTTGGTTAGCTCTCGATGCGCAAACCTATGGCACGGCACGCTCACGTTTACAATCGTTGCATGGCAAACTCATTTGTTTGCACATCACCAACCCCGACCTACGTTTGTATTTTATGCCAACCGCAGAGCGAATCTTGGTTAGTGATGCTTACGCCGCCGAACCCGATGTCACGATTCACGGCTCAGCCCTTGCCCTCATGCGCTTAGCCAAGGCTGAAGATAGCGGCAAAGCGACCCTAGAAAATCGCATTCAAATTGACGGTGACATGGGATTAGGTAATCGCTTTAGCCAAATCCTGCGTGAAATCGACGTAGACTGGGAAGAATTACTTTCACGAGCAGTCGGTGATGTCATTGCCCACCAAATGGGGCAATTGGCGCGTACCGGAAAAAGCTGGCTAGATGATTCTGCTCATGCCATGCGTTTAAATACCAAAGAATATCTACAAGAAGAAAGCCATTTAATACCTGCCGATGCTGAAGTTCGACGTTATTTAGATGAAGTAGATAATCTACGCATGGCAACAGACCGTTTAGAAGCTCGCTTAAAACAACTCGAAACCAATGAAAAAAACATCCGTTTTGATAGTTAAAATACGCTTTATTTAACGTATTTTGCTTTAAGCAAGTAATTGCTATTGTACAATAGCCCAGATAAGATGTTTGTGCTCAACATAACACTCCATCAACAATATAACAATCTAAATGAGCTTGTCTTATGTTTAACAAAACAATGTTAGCCTCTCTTATCTGGGCATTATCCTGTGGTTTATCCCAAGCAGCTTCAATCAGTGGTAATTTAAGTGATGAACTGACCAACCAGCCCTTACCTAGCGAAGAATATCCCTTCGTTTCCTTATATAAATTCGACTCACTGAACAATGTCTGGAATTTTGAAAACATGACCACGCCTGATTCATCAGGTAATTTTAAATTCCCTTCACTTCCTGCTGGTTACTACCATATTTATACATCGGCATCCCATTACATTAACGAATACTATAACAACACCACTAAATGGGAACTCAAACAAACACTCAAACTGTCTGCAACAAAAGATTTAACCTTACAAAATATCGCACTCAAACCATTCCCGCTTTTTGTCAATTCGATCACTCAAAGTACAGCTTGGCTACCTAGTAATGGCGGTAATGTGGACATTACCCTAGAAGTTACGAATAACACTGGCGTGAATAAAGACCTACAGTTCTGGGTAACGTCTTATAATACCAAAGACATGGATAAAAACATTGCAGCTTATTCTCCAGTCACCAAAACTCCCATAAAAGCAACACTCGCTGCTGGCGTAAATACCATTACCTTGCCTCTGACTATCCCTGCTCATTATGCAGATGGGGAATTACAACTTTACATTAATGCAGGCAAAAACCACGGCAATCCAACATTACCAATCACGACAACTGCGCTCACCAAAGGTTCTGAGTTCGTTTACCCAAAACCCTATCACAGTCCATCTGTTACGAAACCATTAGCGAAGGAAATCCCCTTACGCCTATCCGCAGACGGTAAAGTATTAATTAAAGGCATCCAACCTTAATTAAGGTTTTCGCTTAATCTTTTCCACAGCAATATAAACTGGCGGTGCTTTACTATTCTTGTCACGCGCCGCTGGTTTTTCTTCAATATGGAAATAACGCACGCCATTCAACATACCAGAAATCCCAGCATTTTTACTGGCGATGTCATGCGCAATAACCGCAATAAGATGCCCGATGACTAACCATCCCAAAACACTAGCAAATAACGTGTGCCATTGGTGCAACCATAATCCAGCCAGTGGATTAGCATCATTATACCAAAGACCGGATAATCCCAAACCCAACATCAAGATAAACATAATGGGGTAAAGTAATCGCCATAAAGGATTATGAGCAAACCAATTTGGTAATGGCACACGCCCTAATGTCACATAAAATAATAATGTTTGTTTAATGCCTTGCCATTGCGCAGCATCGGGTAAAAACGCTCGCCAACTCGCCGCCGCAGGTAACATAAACGCCAAAATCACCCGCCCAACCACAAGCAATAACACGAATTCACCCGTGATAATGTGCCATTCTCGCCAGAAATCGTAATCGCTTGCCCCCCACGCAATCGCCTGCGCACTAAGGTATTGAAATATCACCCCAGCCGCCATTAACCAATGCGTTGCACGCACCCACGGCGACCAGATCGGTACACAACGAATCGTTTCGGCGGTCATGATTTACTCCTTAACTTGGCAAAAACAGCACACTACGGCAAACGTGTTTGCCGTACCTTAATTTTACCCAAAATGGAAAAGAAGCGTCGCAATTATGGCGCGATCACACCACACGCCATACGCGCACCGCCACCACCCAACGGGGTGGGATGATCAGCATGATTATCACCACCTGCATGAATCATCAACGAATGTCCTTTTAGATCAACCATTTTCAAACGCGGGGCTAATACAGGCTGCGTAGCCTTACCATCCATATCCACATACAATGCTGGCAAATCACCCAAATGCCCATCGCCCCACGGCATACCATGCTTTTCGGTTTTCATGGGGTCAAAATGCCCGCCAGCCGCCAACCCTGCCACCTTTTTGCCGTCTTTCTCACCAACATCACAGCTTGGATTAGTGTGCAAATGGAAGCCGTGTAATCCGTGCGGCAAACCTTTCAAATCCGGCGTGAAAACCACACCATACGGCGTTTCATTGGCAGTCACCGTACCTACAACCTCACCAACACCATTTTCCGTTATCGTGTTCAGGGTAATGCTAACGGGAGTTGCCGCAACAGGAGCAATAGCTGCTGGTGTTGCAACTGCCGGAGGCGCGGGCACGGGAGTTTCTGCCAATGCAACACCACAAACCGTGCTCAATAACAGGGCTAAACTGATAGATTTCATTTTACACATCCTCTTTGTTGAAACCTTGCTGACTTTGACATCACTATCCGCACTCCAGCCCCCTACGGCAAGAATCCCCAAAAAGTTCACCGTATTGCCCATACAATGCTTGTCCTTGAGTTTGGTATAATGCGCTTCTTCACCGATTGCATTGACGGATTTCAGCATGGCATCACTACACGAACAATTACTTAAAGCAGGTTTGATCGACAAAAACAAAGCGGACGCGGCGGAACGCGAACAACGCAAAAACGCGCACAAGCACACCGCACAAGCCCAGAAAAAAGCCAAAAAAACGGGCGAATCGTTGGTCGATGAAGCAAAAGTATTAGCCGAACAAGCGTTACAAGCCAAAGCCGAGCGTTCCAAAGAACTCAACCGCCAACAGCGCGAACAAGCTGAACAAAAAGCCATTCAAGCGCAAATCAAGCAATTGATTACCCTTAATCGCATTGACCGCAGCAAAGGTGATTTATCCTACCAATTCGCGGATGGCAGTAAAATCAAGAACCTTTACGTCACCGCTAAATTGCAAGACCAGCTCGCTTATGGGGTGATTGCTTTGGTAAAATTCGGCGATAGCTACGAATTAGTCCCCAAACAAGTCGCGGAAAAAATCGCCCAGCGCGATGCCAAACTGATTCTGGTACACAACACAGGCAGCACACAAACGGCAGTGGAAGAAGAAGACCCTTACGCCGATTACAAAATCCCCGATGATTTAATGTGGTAATGCGGGCGTAGTGGTAAACTGCCGCGCTTTCCCCTGACTGGTTTGCCTGATGAAACCCTTCATTCGCCTGTTACGCCTGTGGACAATTGGTCGAGTCGTGATTCGTCACGGACTCGACGAACTCGCGTTTAATATCCCATTTCTCAGCCCGATTGCGTTCATTTACCACCTATTACCGTGGAATTGGGGCAAACAAGAAACTCGCCCTCGTGGGGAACGCATTCGCCGCGCTTTGGAAGATTTAGGGCCCATTTTCATTAAATTTGGGCAAATGCTCTCCACACGCCGCGATTTATTACCCGATGACATTGCCGCCGAACTGACGCGCTTACAAGATCGTGTGCCACCATTTTCCAGCACCGAAGCACGCCAACTGATTGAAAAAGCCTACGGCAAACCCGTGACGGAAGTATTCCAATACTTTGAAACCGAGCCAATGGCTTCCGCGTCGATTGCGCAAGTTCACGCCGCGACGCTATGGGATGGCAAAGCAGTCGTGGTGAAAGTATTGCGCCCCAATATTGATAAAGTCATCCACCAAGACGTGGAGTTGATGTATTTATTAGCCAATATGGTGCAACGTTACTGGAAAGAAGCGCGTCGCTTGCGCCCCGTGGAAGTGGTTGCCGAATACGAAAAAACCATTTTCGACGAATTGGATTTAATGCGCGAGGCGGCTAATGCTTCGCAAGTGCGCCGTAATTTCGAGCACAACCCGATTTTGTATGTACCTGATGTGTATTGGGATTATTGCCACCCGAATGTCATGGTGATGGAACGCATTTACGGCATTCCGGTCGGTGATATTCCGCGCCTGCAAAGTTTGGGGGTGAATTTCAAACGCTTGGGCGAATTGGGCGTGGAAGTATTTTTCACCCAAGTATTCCGCCATAACTTTTTCCACGCTGATATGCACCCTGGTAATATTTTCGTGGATGCGCAAAACCCGAATGAACCGCAATACATGGCGGTGGATTTTGGTATTGTTGGCACGTTATCACCTGCGGATAAACGTTATCTCGCCGAAAACTTTTACGCCTTTTTCCAACGTGATTATAAGCGCGTGGCGGAATTGCACGTTGAATCCGGTTGGGTCCCTCCCACCACGCGGGTTGATGAATTTGAATCGGCGATTCGTTCAGTTTGCGAACCCATTTTCAATTTACCGATTAAAGACATTTCCTTTGGGCATTTCCTATTACGCTTATTCCAAACCGCCCGCCGCTTTAATATGGAAGTGCAGCCGCAATTAGTATTACTGCAAAAAACGCTATTAAACATTGAAGGATTAGGACGACAGCTTTACCCCGATTTGGATTTATGGTCGACCGCCAAACCATTCATTGAACGTTGGATGGATGAACAAGTTGGCGTGCGTGCATTATTCAATGGTGCAAAAGTCAATTTACCCAAGTTACTCGAAAACCTGCCGTACATGCCGAATATGCTGCACGACATTATGAAACAAACCACACAGCAGCAATTAAAACTGCATTGGGAATCACAGCAAATCGAAGATTTACGCCGCGAAATGCGCCAAGCACAACGCAGCAATCGCATGGCTATTATCGGTGGCAGTTTATTGATTACCGCAACATTAACCACTGCTTCCACACTCGTGCCTAGTTTGTGGGGCGTGTCGCTATTAACGTGGGGATTCGGCAGCACAGGGCTAACCCTGCTCGGCTACAGCCTGTTACGCAAGTAAATAAAAAAGCCGCTTAGTTTCCCAAGCGGCTTTATGCGATTCCACCAGAAAACTGATGAAGAAATGTCCGCTGGGATCGCTGTATTTGAGCAGGTTATTCAGCACCGCGCATCGTAAATAAACTGCGCGGTTGTTCCCGTTTTGCGGTTTTCAATGCGTAACGGCTGGTTATCACCCGTCCAAGTAGCGATATTATCCCCCGCTTGCAGTATGTTACTGTTCGCGTCGTAGCTGTAACTCTTTTGCGTGCCATCCGCTTTAGTAAGCCGTTGCAGGCGTGTGAGATGGTAATGCCCCGAATACATATCGTAATCACGACGGGTTAATAGGCCATTACCCGCTAATTCGTCCTCAAGCTACCCCGCAGCATCGAGGCATCCCCTGTTATTTCATCGCGTGATAGAACAAGATCACCAACTTGAAAGCTTCAATAAGATTGATGCCATCCTTAGTTTGCACGGGTAAAACCTGTAATCCCGTTTAATTAGAAATGACTATAATTAAGTTTTTACATATTTACTCTTGTAAAAACTTCAATTGATTACGGAGTCAAGATGCACGAAAACTCTCGTTTAGCTACTTATATCATTTCGATAATGATTTTTCGTGAACCAGCAGTACTCACACTAACTATTTTCACTACAATAAAACCACCAACACACAAATCACCTTTTATATTCTCTTTTGGCAAAAAAGCTTCTATGCCAAAGCCAAGACTTACGAAACATCCAAAATCTAATACTTTTTCAACAGTGACTTCAAGTCTTATGCCAACAGCAAATAATTCTGGATACAACCAAGGATTACTCAATGGAATTAACTCCTTAACTGATGCACCAAAGCTGTAAAACTCGCAAGCCTGTACAAATAAGACCTTAACTTTTATCTTATCACCGACACGATAAAAACGGCTAGACTGCTCACGAAATGCTCCCCATGATAAATGGATCACATCAACGAAGCCGACAATACCTTTATAAGTAACATAGACCCCTCGATCTTCAATTTTTGTTATGACAACATCGAGAATATCATTTACTGCAATCAAATCAGAAACACTCATCATTGGTTATCCTCAGTAAATCTCAAATTCACTGTACAATCTAAAACTATTAGGTGGAACATAATCAATAGTAGACATGGATGAAAACTCAGAAAGCCCCAATGGACTAACGGAAAAAGAAGCTTTTTCATAAGGATCAATAACAATTAACCCTCGCCCTGCCAAATTATTGAATACCTGTACTGGCGTATTCTGGCACTGTATCCGGCTTGCACAACTCGACGGCTGCCACAATCAGAGCAGGAGATTTCTTAGTAACATGTCACACGGGTGATTATACAGCAGTTCTCATGCTTGACTTATTACCCTGATTCAGAATCATATTCCAACATTTCAACAGTGATTTTTGTAGGAAAATTTTCACGCACATGTACATTCACGACTCTAACTGCCACAAATTCGCCAATGCTCAACACTCTTCGCACATTTTCCTTGGGCATATTAGCCATCAAACCAAAACCAAGATAAATATAATAACCAAAATCGAATATATCCTTTACTGTTGCCTCAAGTCTACTTCCAACCACAAAGAGTTCAGAATATAACCATGGGTTATTTAGAGGTGTTATATCTCGAAGAGATGCAGCAAAGCTGTAAAATATAGTTGGTTTGATAGACAATACTTTAACCGTTAGTTGTTCACCTACTTGATAAAATCTAAAAGTTTGACGACTAAAATAAACCCAAGAGAGATGTATTGAATCTATAAATCCGGTCAATCCCTTGTAAGATAAATACAAGCCTCTGGCTTCAACTTTTATAATAACTGCATTAATTACATCACCTTCATTAATTAAATTCGATAATTCCATAAACATACCTTCTCATTAAGTTCTAAAAATCTCTAATCATTCTATAGCTACCCTGATGAACATATTCTATAGTAGAAGCCGTAGAAAACTCAGATAGCCCTAGTGGGCTAACAACGAAAGATGCTGTCTCCAGTGGATCAACAGATATTAATCCACGTCCAGATAACTCATTGAATGTATGAACCGGAGTGTTTATTACAAACATACCAGCCTCACGCATTCTAGCATACCCAGCAGCTACATTAGGACTGAGTGTAAAGAAAGCTCCTTCACCAGGAAAATCCTTAGCCGTAAAACCATTAAGCAATATTGATTCTACTTGATTAGCCTCTGGAGCTTTATAAGATGTTACTAATGAGCCATCTCCTAATGTCGATGGCGTAGCTACAAATCCTATTGCCCCCAATAACTTACCTAAGACAGACAACATTGGTCTTTCAATAGCACTACCAATCGCTCCCCCAATCAATCGGTTTGGGGGCTGTTCCCCATGTCCCTAAAGTTGCCTCATAGTTAAACAAATGCGTAAACGCAGCACTAACCGCACCATCTTCAAAGCTACCGCCAGAGGCTTTGGCGGCTAATCCGCCGAATATACCCGCCACCGCCGTGCGACTGCCGACGTTGCTGGCTACACCTAAACTCCCCATCACACGCCCTGATGCACCGCCTGCGACGCTACCAGCCACTGCGCCAACAAAGCCGGATCGGAAGTTACCGCCGCGTAATTCACTGATAGTACCTTGCGCAATGCCGTGCACAAGCCATTTGCCTGAGCCGAATGGTGATGGACTATTACCGTACCCAAAGCCATGCCCAACACCGCGTACTACGCCTGCGGTGATACCACCCCAGAATGCACCGTCGAATGCGCCATGTAGCGAACCGCTACCCACCAATCCGCCCATAAATCCGGCAGCAGCACCGTGCATCACCGCTTGTAGGAAGGTCGCTCCCGGTCCTAAGATGACAGCCGTTGCGATACTGACAATGGTCGGTGCATAACTCACCAAGAAACTGCCGATTTTCTCGATGAGGTGCAACAGACTACTGAAGAAATGCCCGCTGGGGTCGGTGTATTTGAGCGGGTTATTCAGCACATAGCTGTAACGGTTGTAGTTTTGGCTGTTTTGCGGGGCTTGAATGTAGGTATCAGGGCTGAGGAATCGCCCGATTTCGGGGTCGTACAGCCGCGCATTCATGTGGATTAAGCCTAAGCCGTCGAGGTGTTCGTGCCCAGTGAAACCGCGATCCGTCCACGCTTGATAATCGGGGTCGTTGCTAGCGGTGACTTGACGCATACCGAAGGGGCGGTAGGCGATGCGTTGCAGCACCGCGCCGTGGCCGTCAGTGATGGTGTCGATATTGCCCAACGCATCCGCGTGCAGGTAACGCAATTCATCCGGCTGCTTAACGTTGTTCTTCAGGGTGCGCACCTGCATCGCCACTTCTGCACCGTCGGCGTAAATGTGGTGTTTGTACTGCGTGATGCGGTCATTCACCCCCACGTCGTTGTACACCACTTCAAACGCAGCATTCACATAGGTAGTGGTCTCACTTTTCCCCACCATCCCAGTGATTTGCTGCACACGCTGTTGGTTGGCATCGTAAATAAACTGCGCCGTCGTCCCCGTTTTGCGGTTTTCAATGCGTAACGGCTGGTTATCGCTCGTCCAAGTGACGACATTATCCCCCGCTTGCAGCATGTTGCCGTTCGCGTCGTAGGTGTAATTCTTTTGCGTGCCATCCGTTTTGATCAGCCGCTGCAGGCGCGTAAGATTGTTCGCCTCATAACCCAATTTACCCACATCAGGCTTATTACGCAGGTTACCTAAATTATCGTAGCTGTACTGTTGCAAACTTTCTTGCACCGTCGCATTCGTAGCCTTATCAAACGTACTCACTAAATGCTTGCCGACTCGATCAAAACCATCGTAGGTAAAACTATTCACTTTACCTGCAATCATATCGGTAATACTGGTAACATTCTCCGCACCATCATAAGTATACGTCAGATCACGCACCCAATCCTGCTGATCCTGAATACCCGTGGTAATACGCCG
>CAZTUZ010000095.1:0-10172 GCA_964617055.1 uncultured Thiothrix sp. | reverse complement strand
CCAATACCCACCGCAACAATGCCCCTAACGCCGCGCCCAATGCCACCGCCAATACCGCTTTCCACATTAGTAGAATCCTGTTTTGCAAAGCCCCAGTGTAAAACAACTCACGCAGACACAGCAGATGGATTTTCGATACAATCAACCGTTAATGCCGAAGACACGCTTCTACCTATCACGCGCTTGTTGAGAGAAAATTCACACCATGACCCACATCCCGCTTTCGCTGTATATCCACATTCCGTGGTGCATTCGTAAATGCCCGTATTGTGATTTTAATTCGCATAATGCGCCGCGTGATTTACCTGAACAGGCTTATATCAGCGCGTTATTGCGTCATTTGGAGCAGGAATTGCCTTACATTTGGGGCAGGCGTTTGGAATCCATTTTTATTGGGGGCGGTACGCCGAGTTTATTCAGCGCGGAAAGTTTGGATCAATTACTCAGCGGTATTCGCACCATGCTACCGTTTCGCCCCAATATCGAGGTAACGTTGGAAGCCAATCCTGGCACATTTGAACAAGACAAATTCAGCGGTTTTCGCCAAGCAGGTATTAATCGTTTATCGGTAGGGGTTCAAAGTTTTAACCCAACCCATTTGCAAGCATTGGGGCGCGTACACAATCGTGAGGAAGCCTTAAAAGCGGCAAACATTGCGCGTAACGCGGGTTTTGATAATTTCAATCTGGATTTGATGTTCGGTTTGCCGCAACAAACACTGGCGGAAGCCATGCAGGATTTACAGCAAGCGATTGATTTGCAGCCAACCCATTTATCATGGTATCAGCTTACGCTTGAGCCGAACACCTTGTTTTACAAGCATCCACCCCAGTTACCCGATGATGATTTGGTGGGGGATATGCACTTATCTGGTCAACAATTACTCAACACATCGTGCTACAATCAGTATGAAGTTTCCGCCTATGCCAGATCGGGCAAACAATGTCGACATAACCGGAATTACTGGGAATTTGGTGATTATGTGGCAATCGGTGCTGGCGCACATGGCAAGATTACAAACCCAGCCGAAGGTAGCATCACTCGTTACCACAACCATCGGCAGCCCGCCGAATACATGCAGCAAGTGACACAAGGTCAAGCGCGTAGCGGTTCGCAAGTGCTAACCGCCGACGATTTGAATTTTGAATTTATGTTGAATGCATTGCGTTTGCGCGATGGTTTCGCCGCTTCCCTATTCACGGAACGCACGGGTCTGGCATTTTCCCACCTTCAGGCGGGGCTGGATCAGGCTTTGCAGCGTCAGTTGCTGACTTTTGACGGCGAGATCATTCGCCCGACGCAACTGGGTTGGCAATTTCTGAACGAGGTTATTCAATTGTTTCTGGAGGATTAATTATGTCGCAGGCTTTAACCTATACCAGCATTACCTGCCCGTATTGCCACAGCGAATTTAGCACAGAAATTGACGTAACCGCTGGCAGCCAAGACTATTACGAAGACTGCCAAATCTGCTGCAACCCGATTGAACTGGATATTCACATTGATGCTGACGGCAATATCGCGTTCATTGATGTCAAACCGGGGAATACTTAATCACCGCACTTGGGCAGAAATGTTATAAAAATCTACAAACAGGATTGCGCAATACTGCCACTCCTGTTCTAATCGCCATATTCATAAGCCAACCTTATTAAATGGCGGGATATTCATGACGATGTTTACCCAAATTAGCCGTGTCATCACAGCTTTTGTCACTTCGGCTTGCCTTAGCTCAGTGGCCCATGCCGATTGGTACAAACCGCACGCTTTCACTTCTGCCAATATCCAATTGACTGGCAAGCTCAATACGCAATATCCGGTTGAACTGTACGATGTGGATTTATTCGACACCAGCAAAACCAAAATTGCCGCCTTAAAAGCCAGTGGTGCTCGCGTGATTTGCTATTTCTCCGCAGGTAGTTACGAGGATTGGCGACCAGACATTGCTAAATTCCCCGCAACAGTGTTAGGGAAAAATCTCGACGGCTGGCCAGGTGAACGTTGGCTAGACATTAGCTCAACCGCCTTGCGTCCGGTCATGCGTTCACGGTTAAATTTAGCGGCATCCAAAGGCTGTGATGGTGTCGACCCTGATAATGTTGATGGTTACACCAATGACACAGGATTTGCGCTAACCGCAACTCACCAACTCACCTATAACCGTTTTCTGGCAAATGAAGCACACCAACGCAATCTCAGCATTGGTCTAAAAAACGACCTGAATCAGATTAAAGCATTAGTCGGAAGTTTTGACTTCAGCATTAATGAACAATGCCACCAATACAGCGAATGTCACCTGCTCAACCCCTTTATCCAAGCAGGCAAACCTGTGTTCAACCTCGAATACCAACAACGTTACATCGACGACCCCGCCGCCCGCAAAGCCTTGTGTAGCGACGCACTCAATCGTGGTTTACGCACCTTGATCATGCCCCATTTGCTCGACGGTACGTTCCGCCGCAGTTGTGACGACGAAACGCTCTAAAGGTCATTTGAACAACATCACTTGAATACGTCTTGGGTGAAGTTGTTGTACCAACCGTAGGCGTATTCTGCATCGATCTTGCGTTGTTCGGCGCTGGAAGTGGCGGAAGATGTGCCGCCGCTGCCCGCAATACTTTCGATCATTTTGCCATCGTCAGATAAGCGATACACACCAACCACGGAAATAGCGTAATCCTTACTCACTACGCTGTAACAACCGTTAGAAAACGATGGGCTATCCATATCCTGCCCCGTCAGTAACGCATTCACCGCCGCCGCACAGACCTTCGCTTCGGAATTGGCAGCAAAACCGGATTTAGGCAAAGCATCGGCAATGCAAGCATCGCCAATCACATGCACAAACGGGTGGCGCGTGGATTCAAATGTCAGCTTATTCACCGGACACCAGCCTGTGCTGTCGACCAAATCCACATCGAAAGCAATCTTGCCAGCTTTTTGTGCAGGAATCAGGTTCACTACCTGCCCTGTGACGCTGTGCCCGTCTTTCGTTTTTACGGTTTTGGAGGCTAAATCCAGCTCCGTAACCCGCGATGCTTCGCTCAAACCCGACCACCATTCCAACATCGCATTATCTGTACCATAACCATACAGTTCTGCCCATGCCTGTTCAAACAACGCTTGCTTGGTGAAACTGGTTTTCGGGTCGAGAATAATAACTTTGGAGTTTGGCTTGTGCTTTTTCAAGTAATAGGCAATTTGGCTGGCACGTTCATACGGTGCGGGCGGGCAACGGTACGGGTTCGGCGGCGCACCAATCACCACTGTACCACCATCGGTCATTGCGGCTAATTGGTCGCGTAACAGCGTGGTTTGTGTCCCCGCTTTCCATGCATGGGGCACGGTTTCAATCGCGGTTTCGCTGTAACCTGCAATCGTGTCGTAGCGAAAATCAATCCCTGGTGAAATCACGCAGCGGTCATACGGGTAGCTAATGCCACCTTTGGTCAACACCAATTTACCCGCGTAATCGATGCCAATAACTTCATCTTGCACGACTTTCACGCCGTGCGCCTTCAGGCCATCGTAATTGAATTGCAAGGATTCCAGCGTGCGCTCCCCACTGAGCACTTCATTACTCATGTAACAAGTGGTGTAAATCGCATTCTTTTCAATCAGCGTTACATCCAAATTGGTATTAAGGCGGCGCAAGTATTTCGCCACCGTCGCACCACCTGTACCACCGCCGATCACCACCACCCGTTGGTTGGCTGCACCGACAATAGCGGGGAATCCCCACACACTCGCGGCAGTCCCTACCGCTAGGGTTTTCAGAAAAGTGCGACGTGGCAAATTCAGTTGACGGGTATCCATGCTGCTTGTTCCTCCTTAACCGATCAAGCCGGGCAATGGCCCTGGGCTGCTATCTTGATTACCGAAACTATTGATACTCAGCCCCATGAATTGCGCGACTGAAACCAGAATTTTATTGTGCGGCGTGCTGCTAAATTGCAGACTGCGCCCGCCTGTAATGCCAGCACTTTTACCACCTGCGACAATAAATGGCATGTTAGTGTGATTATGCCAACCACCGTTGGCTAAATCGCTACCCACGAAAATAATGGTATTGTCCAACAATGTACCATTACCTTCGGGAACGCTAGCAAGCTGCTCGATCAAACGCGCCAAATGCTCGCTATACCACGCTTTGATTTTAATAAACTCTTCTCCACCCGCATGAGATGCACCATGACACGTCATGCTACTGCCGGATTCGGGGATCAAATTCTCATTCACCCCTTGCGACCATTTCAGCGTCACCACACGGGTTAGATCACATGCCAAAGCATGAACCGCAATGTCACGTTGCAAATCACCAATCACCCCCATCTTGTAAGGGTCGCGGTATTCTGCACCTTGCCAATAACCTTTGTTCGGGTCGACTTTAAAACCTGTGGGATTGAAATTCCACGCCGCGCACGCGCCAACATTCGCGGTTAATTTTTTCTCGATCTCGCGCACCGACTCAACATGCATATCCAACTTAGCTTTTTCCACCGCGCCGAGTTTGGTGCGTAAGGCATTCAATTCAGCTAAAGAATTGTCCAGCACGCTAATGCGACGTTGCGCAACGAAATTACTTTGCGCATTTGTCCCAAACAGGGATTCAAACGCCGCTAATGGGTTGGGTTCGGGTAAAACTTGCACCCCGCTGTAGTCGTAGGTAATCGCCGAAACACCCCATGTTGGCACAATAATCAGGTTCAGATGTGGGCGTATGGTCTGATTTTTAAAGGTTTGGGCAAGGTGATAATCCAGCGAAACTGCCTTATCCGACGACAAGCCATCCGCCCCCGTCAACAGTTTTAGCGTACCACCTTCATGGGTAGAACCAGGACCTTTCATGTCCACACCGCTCAAAAATACGCAGTGTTGGCGCACGCGCTGTAGCGGTGCTGTCATCGCAGGAAGGGTAAAACTTGTTCCCGTGCCTACCGCATGCCAATGTTCGGGGCGCATTCCATCAGGAAAAAATACGAAAATCGCACGCCGAGGCGGTTCACCCGCAAAAGCCATATTAGCAAAGGGCAAGGTTGCTGTGCTGAGTCCAGCAGCAGCCAACCATTTCATAAAGTTACGACGTTCGTGACTGATCATAACGGCACTCCCCTTATTGCGCCCGACGCAAAGTAAAGTTCGGCGCATTGACAATACTGAGCAACATGGTTTGCAAGTTGTAGCCATTGTCCGAATAGGTTTTCAAATAACTGTCCAATGCACACTGATCCGCTGCGGTTTCCAAACGCCCCGTCGTGTAACGGTAATATTGACGCGCCACACATTGCGCCGCACTAGAACTGTCTGCCACCAACTTGCTCAAATGATTCAAATCATTGAAGGTCAATTCCTCGGTTGGCGTATAGGTTTCCATGCCGCGTAAGATCGCACTGGCGTTGATCAACTTACCGTTTTCAAACTGGCGGAACTGTCCCGAACCGTCGTAATTTTCAAAGCCAAAGCCAGGCCCATCCAAGTATTGGTGACAGCTATAGCAGCTTGGAATGGCGTTACTATGGAAATCAAAACGCTGCCGTGTGGTCATGTTCGGGTCGGGGTCAGGCGGTTGTACTAAACCAAAGTTGGCTGGTTCAGGCAAATCATGGCACAAAATCCGCTCGAAGAAGAAACGCCCACGTTTGAATGGATGCGATTCATTACTATTGGCGTAACGCGCCAACACTGCCCCTAAAGTCAACAAGCCCGTGCGTGTACCATTAGTGACAGGGGTTTTCTCGAAAGCAGTACCGTTAGGTCCACTTAAGTGGTAGAAATCTGCTAGGGCTTTATTAGCAATCACATAATCAGCGGTATACAACTCACGGAACGACTGCGTGGAATCAAACGCGACGTGGTTGAAGAAATTGATTAACTCTTGTGACATGGCAGCCTTCACATCGTCAGTATACGCCGGATACACGCTGGCATCTTTAGCAGGCAAACTGTAAGGGCTGGTTTTTAACAACCATTGCCCGACGAAATTCCCCACCTGTGTGCGACTGCGTGATGCTGACAACAAGCGCGAAGCTTGGCTAATGCGTTGTGCTGGGGTATCCAAAGCGTTTTGATCTGCCGCTTGGAATAACGTATCGTCTGGCATTGACCCCCAGAACAAGTACGACAAACTGCTGGCAACTTCATACGGAGTTAGTTTGTAAGTACCATCGGCTTGTAATTCTCCCAACTCAGAACGGTACAAGAAGTTCGGAGATACCAGCATTGCCATCACGGTTTTTTCCACTGCATCTTTGAATGCAACGCCGCTAAAGTTGGGCGCGTAGGTATCAACCTCAGCCGTGGTCAATGGACGACGGAAGGCACGTTTACCAAAGCTTTGAATGAATTGCCGCGCACACGCCGTGTCTTGTTGCGAACATGGCACGATTTTGCTCCAACTATTCAAGACCGCTTGTGCGGCGACTTTTTCCGCTTGCGCTAAGTAAGCATCCATCCGCAAACCAGACACCTGATTTTGCGCAATGTTATTGTCAAAACCACCGACTTGGTTCTCATCGGGTAAGTTATTCACCAGATTCAAATTCAAGCCCAGCAAATCATTCACGGTGTTTTGGTATTCCAAACGTGTCAGTAAACGCAAGCTACGCAACCCCGCAGGTGGCGAACTGGTACAGGCTTGAGTATCACCACCGCCGCCGCCACCAGCAGCAGGCACAAGCACGTCCAGAATGTAAGAAGCAATCGACGAAGCGCATCCATCCGTACACGCACCTGGATTCCCTGGTGGCATGGTGTCGTGAATCACTTTGGTCAAGGCACTGAGCTGCGTTGCTGTGTAGTTGGTCAATGGGATTTTGGTGAAACCGCCCTTACCATCCGCACCGTGGCAGCTTGCACAACCTTGGCGTTGGTATTGTGATTCACCGAATTTCAACGCGGTCAGTAATGTTGCACTGGCTTCATTACTCGCCACCGTCGCCACTGCATTAAATGCAGCAACACGATAGTCGTAACCCATCCCCATGGCGACACTTGTATCATTGTAGGTTTTGACATCGCTACCCAGCGTTGCAGCCAGCGTCCATGCTGTTGCGCCCGTCACGCGACGTTCCACACGGAAACCCGTTTCGTTACCGCTGTTATCTTGCCATGCCAAACTGACTTTGCTGTTATTGACCACTGTCGCGGTTAAGTTGGAAGGTGCAACTGGTGCAACTTTCGGATCGGTCGAACCGCCGCCGCCTCCACCGCCGCCACCATTATCACCACCTGCTTTCGTGGTAGCATCGGCTGCGTAGTATTGTGCCAATGCCAGCAGCACATCCTCACCGAATTGAGTTTTCAAACCTTTCATTTGGTTTGCCATTTCGGTGGGAATATTGCTGCTGCGTCCGACGTAATAATCTTCCAGTGTGGCGTGTAGATAGGTCATTTGCTGACCGTCTAAACGTGTGCCTGTAAAGCCGATGTCATTGCCCGTCCCAGCATGGCAGAACATGCAGTTGGTTTCATGGACAGCTTTGCCACGGTTAACCAAATCTTGATCTGTGGCTTGTGTGGCTGCTTTGAAAGTGAGTTTGGATAGATAATCCGCCATACGCTCGATTTGCGTGTCGGTGTAGCCTTTGGCAATGCGGTTCATCACGCTGGAAGCACGTTCACCCGTGCGATACGCCTTCATGGTTTTCACCAAATAGCTTTTGCTCAAGCCCGTGATCGAAGGCACACCCGGACCTGAACTGTAACCGTCCGTACCGTGGCAAGCAGCACAGTTATTAACCAATGTGGCAGCTTTAATGTCAGTACGGTCTTGGCGCACCACGCGCACCACGCTGGTATAAGCAGACGCGCCGTAACTGTTCACCGCTTTCACACGGTATTCGTAAACCACACCCGCTGTTAGGGTTTTATCGGCATAACTGATGCTATCCTTTGCCAAGGTTGCTAAGGTTGCCCACGCGCCACCATTTTCACGACGTTCTAACAGCATGTTACTTTCGTTATTGCTGTTATCTTGCCAGCTCAGATTCGCGTAATTGTTATCCACCAACGTTGCTTGCAATTGTGAAGGTGCAGTCGGCGGCAATACCACTTCATTGGACTGACCACTGCAACGCGTGCCATTCACGGCTAAATCAATCGGTGCGGCATTAAAACCATTCAATGTACCGTTAAAACCAAACGAAATTGTTTGGTTTTGCGCGACAATTTTATTGCCATCGAGATTCAATGCGCTCACTTTATCGTTGGTTTGCGACAATTGCGCCCCCCAACCTTGCGTCAATACTTGTCCGGTCGGCATCGTCCAGGTGGTTTTCCAACCATTCCAGCCAGCACCCGTATTGGTAATATCAACCGCTGCGGTAAACCCTGTTCCCCATTCACTTTGAATTTTGTATTTCACTTCACAAGACGGCGGCGGCGGTGGGGGCGGGTCGACTTGACCTGCACATTTCACACCGTTGAGCGTGAGATTACCGGGAATACGATTCGAGCCTTGGTGTGAACCGTTAAAACCGAATTGCAGATAGCCGCCTTTGGCAAGTACTTTGTTCCATCCAGCATGGGTAACATCCACATGGCTGCTGGTCTGTTTAGGCACACCATTCCACATGCCTGTGATTTGTTGGGCATCAGGCATATCCCACGCTACTGTCCAATCATTCACGGCATCGCCTGTGTTTTTGATGTAAACATCAGCGGTAAAACCCGTATCCCATTGACTCACGATGGTATATTTCACATCACACGCTACCACAGGCGGAGGAGGAGGCGGCGGCGGTTCGGGATTGCCAGAACACAATACGCCGTTTACCGTGACATTGGTAGGAACGTTATTAATACCCGTGTGTGAACCATTCAAACCAATATTGACAGAAGCATTTTTCGCTACATTGGCGTTCCAGCCTGCATCTTTGACGCTAACAGCCGCACCAGATTGGGTCAACGTACCATTCCACAAGCCCGTAATGACCTGCCCATTTGGCATCGTCCATGTTGCAGTCCATGTTTTCCACGCATCGCCCAAATTGGTTAATATGATGCTGGCTGAAAAACCGTTATTCCATTGGTCGATAATTTTATAACTGACATTACACGTCGCAGGTGCAAGCACTTGCAAGGAAAAGGCACTTAAGCTGGCTTGCGATTTACCGTCCGATACTTGAATCACCACATCAGCCGTCGTGCCGATATGAGTGGCCGTCGGTGTACCGCTCAATTTACCCGTAGCGGTATCAAATGTCGCCCATGCAGGCTTGTTGGTAATACTGAACGTGAGCGTGTCATTATCCGCGTCACTGGCAGTTGGGGTAAAACTGTAAGCTGTCCCGACGGTGGCTTTGGCACTGGGTGTTCCACTAATCAGCGGAGCACTATTGGCTTTTGTCACCGTCAAATTAAAGGGTGTGAGGGTGGCAACAGCATTACCGTCAGAAACCTGAATGCTGATATTTTGCGTTGTCCCCACATCCGCACTACTCGGTGTACCACTTAACACCCCTGTATTAGCGTCAAACGTTGCCCATGACGGTTGATTTTGAATCATGAACACCAAGGTATCCTGATCGGAATCGCTAACGGTCGGCGCGAAACGATACGCCTGCCCCGTCGCAACGCTTGTGACAGGCGTGCCACTGATCACAGGTGCGCTATTGGCCTGTACGGCTAAACTAAAAGCTGGCAATGCACTAGTGGTTTTACCATCACTCACACGAATCACAATGCCTTTCGTCACCCCCGTATTCGCCGCCGAAGGTCGACCGGATAACTCCCCCGTTACCAGATTAAAATTCGCCCATGTGGGCTTATTGGTAATACTGAAGGTTAAAGTGTCATTATCCAAATCACTAGCCGCAGGAGCAAAACGATACGCATAAGCAGGTGCGATACTAGCATCCGGCTTCCCTGTAATTTTCGGTGCGGTATTCAATGTCACTTTGATCGAAAATGCCGCCAACGCCACCGTTGCTCGCCCATCCGATACTTTAATCACAATATTATTATGCAAACCCTTGGCTTTCGGTGTACCACTTAATCTTCCGGTAGTGGTATCAAATACCGCCCACGCGGGCTTATTGACAATGGAAAACGTCAATGGGTCTTTATTCACATCACTGGCAATAGGCGTGAAACTGTACAATGTCCCTGCTTCAACCTGCGTAAGTGGCTTACCACTGATCACAGGCGCGACATTGACCACATTAATGCTAAAA
>CAZTUZ010000094.1:0-10183 GCA_964617055.1 uncultured Thiothrix sp. | reverse complement strand
ACGTCAGATCACGCACCCAATCCTGCTGATCCTGAATACCCGTGGTAATACGCCGCAAATGCCCCGAATACACATCGTAATCACGACGGGTTAATAGGCCATTACCCGCTAATTCGCCGTCAAGCCGCCCCGCAGCATCGTGACTGGTTGCGACCCATAATACTCTTACTGTAGAGGTATCTTCATTAGCCAAAATACTCGTAATGGCATCCACAGACTTTTGATAATCTGCAATACGATCTTGCACCAACTTTAATTTTGCAGCTCTTTCTTGCACCACTTGCTTCTTTTTGGCAGCCTCCGCTCTCAGGATCATAGCATCCTGCGCATAGCTGTCAGCGTTTGAGATATAGCTTGCTAAATTCGCTTTTTCTGCATCTCGATTAACTTGCTCAGTAACCACCCTTCTCTCATAAGTTGCTGCTAACTCATCATACAAGCTTTCTAAACTCTTCTCGGAATTAAGTAATGCTATATCAATGCTAGGTAAATTAACCAAGGTATTGAGATAAGACCCCTCCCAAAGCTCAATTGAATTACCTACTTGAGTGTAACCGGAATTGGATTTAATGACTCTAAACAACATATCATGGTATCGAGAGGCGTAGGTATCCGCCAAAGCATGATACTGTGCTGCAGTCCGGTCGTAGCCATCAATAGCATATTGTAATTTTTCGATAAGAACTCTACTAGCATCTGCACTAATTCTGTTTCCTTCTGCTAGTTTCTCATCAGCAGCGATTCTCCCATATAAGTCCAACAGGGTTAACCGAGCGGTCCTGTAATCAGCATAATAAGCATCTGCTAATTTATTGGCTTCTAGAATTGCAGCCTGCAAATCACTTAATGTTTTCTCCAGTTCTACATAATCATAATCCCACACGTTAGATTTAGGTGTACTAATGTTTAGCAGATAACCATTGACATTGTACTTACGATTAATTGAGAAATTATCAGGATAGACTTCCTTAATGGGGCGACTATAAGCATCATAAACTAGACTAGTTTTAAAGGTCTGACCAGCAATTACCTTAACTGTACTGGTTGGACGACCTAAATTATCATAGTAGTAGGTAGAACTCGTATTTTTACTTTTCTCCGAAACTAACTTTCCAATAGCGTTGTCACCAATATCATATAACCAATTAGATACGTCACTACCACTAACTTTTGACACAATCCGCCCCAATAAATCATAAACCTGGGTGACTTCCTGCCCCTTTGCATCCTTTTGCCAAACCAACTCTCCAAACGCATTATAACGGTATTGCCATGCCCCCATTGCCGGATCATTCATGGCAATTTTATTTCCATAAGCATCATACTCCATAGAAATAATCTGACCGTTACTATTTGTTTCGCGCAAATTACCAATAGCATCATATTGATAAGTAACTTTACTATTATCCACTTGATCAACACTAACAATTTTATCCTCGATATTTTTAGTTGTGTTAATAATGTGTTTTTTAGGATCAGTAACAGTTGTGGTTAGTCCGTTATAAGAATATAACGTAGTAAGTAATGCATTATTTTCGCTCGGTTGGATCAAAGATTTTAAGCGACCAACATCATCATAATCACTAATTATCCAATATCTGTGGTCATCGATATTTTCACCACTAAAATAAGGCAATGTTGATTTCTTTAATCGCCCTAAAGAATCATAAACCTTATCTTGATAAGCAAACTTTCCATCAAAGCTCACCGTGCGGCTACGAATCTCACGACCTAAACTATCATACCAGATTTTTTTAGTTGGGTTTCCCGTCGTAATTTCTGTTATTGTGTAGACACTATAATCAGATTCACCTAGCGCGGTAATATAATCTTTACTTATTTCACGCAGCCACGTTATTGTTGTACCGTCAGGACGTAACTCTTTTATGACTTGACACAAATTATCATAAATCCATTGGGTTTCTTTTCCGTTCGCATCATGATGTTTAGTAGGTTTATTACAAAACTTATTATATTCATCAAAAGTTTCTGTTTGATTTAAGGCATTTGTTTTAGAAACCACATACAAACCATACATACTGTCATACAGTATATTAGAGATTCTGGATTCTTTAGCTATACCATTAAAACCAGTAACTCTGGTTTTCACTTTATTGCCAAACTGATCATACCCAAACTCGCTTATTAACTCTAATTGACCACCAGGTTCAATAACCTCTTTTATTAAACTGCCTTTTACGCCATCATATTCAAAAATTGTTTTTCTAGTAATAAGATTATATTTCTTTTGACTACTTTCATGCGTAACAAAAATGCTTAATGGCTTACTTAACAACCAATTATTAGTATCGTTCCAATACGTTGTTTTTGTTGTTTTCTTATTCCATTCTGTATTATCAGCACGTTTTGTTTCAACTATAATCGTTTGCGCATTACCATAGGCATCATAATCAGCATAAGTCGTGAATAGGGATTTGATCAGGGTATTACTATCGTAGTCATAAGTCGAACTATCAGTACCTTGCGGTAAAATCAATGATACTCCATTGGCACTTTTTGAGTAAGTGTATGACAAAACTGAACGCGTTAGCGGTTTATCATTTAAATAAACACCGATGTCTGAAACTTTCCCATTAAGCTCATCGCTTTGATAATAACTCGTTACCGTTTCTTGTTGACTAGTCAAATTTTTCTGACGAATCTCGGCAAAACTACGAATGCCCTTCTCTTTGTGAAATTTCAAACCAGCGTAGTGATATAATACTGTATTGCTATCACCGATACCATTACTAGTTGAAACTGACTTGACAACTCTTATGTTAGGCTCTATGTCAACAAGCTGAGGGGGATTAGAGCTTCTTCCAGCTACTTTTTTAATACCATCATGCGAATATAATGTAGGGTCAGATAAGAACCCATAGGTAATATGTGTGGAATTACCATAACCAGAAGTAATATCAGTTAGTAATCCCATTGCTGTTGTATTAGCAAGATCACAAGCGATACCATTGTATCCCCTATAACAAAGATCTGTATAGCCATCACCATTCATATCAGCAAAACGCAAAGGTATTGCTCTTGAATAAATATTATCAGGCATTCCATCTAACTGATAAGAATCATTATTGAATCGTAATGGAGAATATGTCTGTAATCCACCAAATATCGGGCTTGGATTGTTATCTGATGCAGACATAATATTAATTTTACAAGATAATTTATAGTTTGGATCTGCAGCACAATAATCCGCCCTACCATCGCTATCAATATCAGTTAACATCAATGTCTGGTAGGCTAAATTTTGGCTTGGCGAATCAGCTAATCGATCGAGCTGATATATAGGCCAATTCGCCATAGGTATTACCGATGCCCATGCCTTTTCTGTGTTAAAACCTTTACCACCATTAATAGCACAAACAATCGCCCCTCCTTTCATCCAACATGCATCCAATAATCCGTCAGCATTTAAATCAGCATAACGAAAACTATTGACAAAAAACTCATTACGCCAGTTTCTGTTAGAGAGGTCTGCTAAATAGGTATAAGGAGTTTGCTCTGCAAATCCCGGAGATTGTTTGGTACCATGATTGATAGAACAAACGTACACATCATCACGAGAACCACAAACATCGACTACGCCATTGCCATCAATATCAATGAAGCTTACAGTTGGATTACCTACACCATTGCCACTCTTAATAGGCCATCCTTGCCCAACCATCGTCTGTCTTGCACCAAAACCATTTCCAGTGTTATATGAACATTGCACATAGTCGTTTGAAATCTCGCAAATATCTGGCAATTTATCGCCATTTACGTCGACAAACTCGAGGTGTTGATCACGGTTAAACTCAGTTGTCCAAACATAGTTCCCATTAAAACTGATGCTAGTTGGTGACGCATTGTTTAATCCACATTGGACATTATCTGAGCTTTGCAAACAGTAATC
Organism: uncultured Thiothrix sp.; assembly: GCA_964617055.1. Lineage (GTDB taxonomy): Bacteria > Pseudomonadota > Gammaproteobacteria > Thiotrichales > Thiotrichaceae > Thiothrix. Next base: position 6,273 of record CAZTUZ010000094.1, on the reverse strand, counting down.
AGGGTAAGTGTCGTTATTTAAATCAAGAAAAGTTAAACTATTAGCAGAGCTAGGGTGATTCGCATAATCACCAAAAACGATTTTCTGACTGAAATCACCTAGTGCGATATCGTTGACAGATCGCTCACTATCGCTAGAACCAAAAACAACAGCCGTATTATTCATGGCACAGAACAGACCACCCTGACTACCATGATAAATACCAGCGTTCATATAGCAGACATCATTTAACCCATCTTGGTTTAAATCGACTAAGTTAAATGTAGAAAAATCTGTTGTGGCGACTACTGTTTTTTCGCTACTGACACCTAATGACCTTTCATCCCATTGTAGAGTTGTCCCATAGTCACAAATATCATTAGCATCACATAATGATATTTTATTTGCTCTGCTCAAATAGTTTATACCGACTTGGGCATATTGTATTTTATAATATTGAGATAAATCACCATTAGTAAAAACTTGGAAGCGGCTAATTCTACGTCTCAGCTCCTTGACATCACCATGTTGCCATGAAGTCATGATTTCTTGCCGAGGCCTGTCCTCATATAGAACCTTCAGTTCATAAACACTCCACTTAATACTGCTCAACTCATTGAAGTTTTCTCCAACTCTCTCATTATAGTTGTATTCAATTTTGTTACCAAATCTATCGCGTTTACTGGATATACGCCACGCATAAACATCACCACTAAAGTTATTTTTAACCTTGGATGAGCTATTTCCACCGTACTCTAAAATAAAACCATCTTTCGTCCTTACCTCCCAAGAACTGTTACCTAAAGCGGGTTTAATCCTACTAAAAGATTCAATCGCTGTATGATAGTAACCATCATTTGTGAGCAAAAGACGTTCACCATCTAAGCAGTACTTATCTTCACTACTATAAGTGATGCCTTTATCGTAACCATCGTACTCCTTGGTAGCTGGGCATTTTGTAATAGCAGACTGACCGTTTAAAATAAATCCCAATCCAAGAATACCATTATCTTTTAATGGTGAATACGCAATATTAATATTAGGTGTAATCCCATTTACACCACTTGGTAGCTCAATTGGTAGAGACCATGTTAACTGTCCCTGATCTACTTGAACCTCACCTTCCAAAGACCCTATTAGCTCTGCCGCATTAATCTCCTCAGCAAAAGGCATCAAGCATAAAAAAGCCAATACTGACAACAAACGAGAAAAATATTCTTTACAACTCATCTTTCAAAATTTTTTATATTAAATAGGTTGCCATTGGGCAACAATTATATTTATTTTAAATTTTCCACTTCTTGAACAAGCTTTAATAAATCATCATGGGACACTAAATTTGCATCTTCACCAATAAGCATTGATTTTGATTTAATTTCCGCTAACATTACAGAGGCATCATCTTTTAGCGGTTGAAGTTTTTTTGGCAATGAGCCTTTCACATTGACATTTTCTGCTGTCATGTCTAAGCCGACAGGCTCTTGTGGATATTTAGCATGTGTTGAAGAAATAGTAACAGAAGAAGCAAGATAAGTCTTAGAAAAAGACTTCAAACTAGCTGATCCAATATCATTAACTGCAGGCAATATATTCCAACCTGAGTAGGGTATAAAAATTGCCACAGAAAATAAGAACAAAACCACAGAAAAAGAAGCTGCAATGAGAGTTTTCTTTTTATTCATGCTATTCACTCATTTTTTATCATGATTTAATATTACATTAATAAGAAAAAACTATCAATAAGAAGCCACATAAATTATTTCATGAAAGGTTTGATAAAAACTCAAGCCCAAAATAAAAAAGCCGCTTAGTTTCCCAAGCGGCTTTATGCGATTCCACCAAAAATGTGTTTTAGTTGGCAGGTGCTACGTCAATTTTAACGGTAGCTTGTTTGGTATTACCGTATTTATCTTTTACTGTATAAGTAAACGTGTGATCCGCACAATAACCGCTGCGTAAGGTGTATTTAATGGATTTACCATCTGAGCTGATTTGTGCCGTGCCATAACGTGGGGTGGAAACACTGGTAATGGTCATTTCATCACCTGTATCATTCCCCAATACGCTCAGGGTTTTCGTTACGGTATCATTCAGATTCACCAGTAAGTAATCATCCGTTAGTGTCAGTGAACTACAGCTTGAGCAAGTACCAACATCCAATTCCACGGTAGCGGTGTCTTCACGACCATCTTTAGTGGTGATTTTATAAGTCAACGTGTCCGTACCTGTGTAACCAGCCGTTGGTGTGTATTGCAAATACGTCCCTGGGACAGTCACTGTACCGTGGCTAGGTTGTGTCACAATCGTAATGGTGACCCCTTCGCTGGGGTAAATATCATTACCCAACACACCCAAAACGGTATCTTTGCTGTCCTGCACGATAGGGAAAGAATCATTTGCAGCATCCAATTCGCCTGCTGCCGGAACAACATGAATAGCAACTGATGCCGTTGCAGTGTTGCCTTGACCATCATCCACTGTATAAGTGAAGGTTGTGTCCCCCGTGAAGTCTTTATTTGGCGTGAATACCAGTTTACGACCGTCCAACGTCACTGTACCGCCACTTGGTTGTGTAAAGCCGGAAATGCTTAACGTACCACCATCTGGGTCAGTATCGTTTGCCAGCACATCAACTGTCACTGGTGTATTAGCGGTGGTTTGTGCTGCATCGTCTTTCAGCACTGGCGCACCGTTTGCCCCAACCGTTACTGTAACGTTCGCAGTATCTTGATTGCCGTTAGCATCCTGAATGGTGTAGGTGAAAGTATCTGTCCCCGTAAAGCCTGCGTTGGGTGTGTACACCAATTGATTACCTGAAACCTCGACTTTGCCATTACCGCCTTGAGTAAAGCTAGCAATAGTCAACGCATCCCCATTCGGATCATCGTCATTAGCCAGCACGCTGATCGCAACTGGAGTCGATGCGGTCGTCGTCGCCGCGTCGTCGTAGGCATTCGGTTTTGCACCATTACCTGCCGCGCCTTTGGCTGTTTTATAGGTATCCACGGTTTCTTTGTGGTCTGCTACGTTATGCAATGCTTGGCGTACCCACAGTGGCGGGGAAGGAATCAACTCTTTACGCCATACCACTTTCGGGTCAGTTTTGGTTGTACCGCCTTCTTCGATAACTTCGTTTTTAACCTCGTTTTGATAGTTGACGTATTCAATATCAACACGACGGTTTTTGTGACGTTCGCTTTCGGTATTGGGGTATTTCGGTTGCGATTCACCCAAACCTTCGGCAATCAGCTCATCCGCACTGAAGCCATTTTTCGCCATGAAGTCACGCACTGCATTGGCACGACGTTGCGACAAGTCCAGATTGTGTTTATCCGAACCCAAATCACAAGTATTGCCCGTGATACGGATATTACCTTCATGACCTGCGGCACGGATTTGCCCCACAACGGCTTGCAAACGCTCTTTCGCTTCAGGGGTGAGCTTGGCTTTATCGAGTTCAAAGAACGTATCGGCTTCTAACTCCATCGTGTGTTTGACGAGTTTTTGTGCCATTTTGGGTTGTTGCTTGATTTCTTCGCCAGGAATTTCGACACGCACACGACGGTATTGCTGATCCGCCTGCCAAACTCCCGCTTCGCTGGCAATGTCATAACGGTAGCTCACACCACCGCGTGTTTCGGTTTTTTGGTCGTCGGTTTCCGCACCACCGGATTTTTTATAGACTTCCAAATCTGCCCCAACGCTGTGTGGCGTACCTGGAATGAATTTCTCTACACCACCGGATAAGGTGGTTTGTGTCGCTTTTTTCTCACCATCTGCGCGGTCTTTACCCCATTCGTAATCCAAACCGCCTTGCACGCGCATTTGTTGTTCAGGTAAATAAGTACCGACACGCCCGCCAACACCCATATCATAGGCTTTTTCCTTTAGCCCTGAACCATCGCTGGCATCCCGCGCATCGGATAACCCTTTGCTGACATGTCCAGACCAGAACATATTTTCCTTTTCTTGCCCGTAGCCTGCGGTGATTTTCTTGTCTTTTTGTTCGTTTTGGTCATACGCCCCGAATACTTTATTAACGTGCGAAACCTGACCATTTTCATCAGCGGAAGTCCAATGGTGGCTAACTTTCGCGCCAGCACCTGTGACAGTTTCCTCGTTTTTGTCGGAATCTGCTTTCGGATTTACACCAACATAGCCCTGCCCAATCGTGGCACTGTTTTCGTTTTCTTGGATAACGTAACGACCTTCGGCTTTAAGCTTGAGTTCGGAATCGATCCCCACGCCAACACGCCCCTTACCGCCAACATACCCCATGTTGACGCTGGAAGTTTCGGTGGAATCATCCACAAAACCATCACTTTCTTGGCCTAATTGCTGCACTTGGTTCATGGTATCCGGTGCGACATCCGCCACGGGCATGACTTGACCTTGTGCATTAGGGTCATCTTCTAACGTTAAAGTTTCTTGTTGAGCGGGAACATCAGTGTAGCCATCGCCGCCCCCAGCGTTGGCAGCCAACACCGCAGCGGAACAAAATAGCAGTGGTAGAACAGCCCATCGAGAAGAACGGAGTTTTTTATTATTCATGTTGAATCTCTCTGCAATTGTGCTTGTTATCATTGGTATCAGTTGCACTAGAATGCCACTATAGTCCTTGTGGCGCGGATACCACAATATCTTCCGACAAACGTAGCCACGCCGGAACGTTCCCCCAACTTGTCACCAACAAGCTGAAATCATGCCCTTTTTGATTACGCCAACTGTCGGATAGCCCTTTGTTTACAATTAATAGTTGTCTGTATACTCTAAGCGTATTTCAGTCTACCGCCAACCGCGCACAGACAAACGGTATTAAGCATGATTTTTGTTATTTTTCAGTTGGATGTAAGCGGTTAAACCCCCATTTGTAGCATCACGGAAAATCGAAAGGGAGCCAACACGACCATGTTTTTGCGTGTCATGCATTTGACACCCTTTTTTGGTGTCATACTGCTCATCTATTGGCTGGCAGTACAAGTTAATCTATTCCCTAAAGGTCTGAATTACGTCATGTTTTTAATTCCACTACCTTCTGGTGTAACATGGCGACCGACGTGGGGCGATTTCTTAGTACTCTTAGGCGTTTTCTTCCTGTATATTGAATTATTCAAATCGACCCGCACTTCGGAAACCACAATCTTCGACCATTTGCTATCCACGTTGGTTTTAATTTTATACATGACGGCTTGGCTAACCTCACCATGGGCTGGCAATTCGGTGTTTTTAATCCTAACGGGCATGGCATTTTTAGACGTAGTAGCTGGTTTTACCATCACCATTTCGGCAGCACGGCGGGATTTATCATTAGGAGGAAAATAAAGCTTGAGTCGTTATCAGCAACGCGCCAAAAAACGCTTCGGACAACACTTCTTACACGACCACAGTATTATTGAGCGCATGTTAAGCGCGTTATCCCTCAAAAATACGGATCGTGTGGTGGAAATCGGCCCAGGACCTGGTGCGCTCACCTTCCCACTGCTTGAACGTCTGGCGCATCTGGATGTGGTGGAAATTGACCGCGACTTAATCGCGTGGTGGCAACAACAACCACAAGCCCAAGACAAACTACACATTCATGCCCAAGACGCACTGCACCTAGACATTCCCGCCTTACGCGCGGATGGCGAACCTTTGCGCGTGGTAGGAAATTTGCCATATAACATTTCCACACCATTGATTTTCCACCTGCTGCATCACCGCGAACACATCCGTGACATGCTATTCATGCTGCAAAAAGAAGTGGTAGACCGCATAACTGCCACGCCGGACGATGATCATTACGGCAGGCTGTCAGTCATGGTGCAATATTACTGTGATACCGCGTATCTACTCTTCGTGCCCCCCAGCGCGTTTGACCCTCCGCCCAAAGTCGATTCCGCCGTGGTGTACCTCAAACCGCACACCACGCCGCCCGTAGTCGCCAATAACGAAGCACACTTTGCCGACATTGTGGCGCAGGCTTTTTCCCAACGCCGCAAAACCCTGCGTAATACGTTGAAAGGCTTGATTACTGCCGAACAAATGGAAAGCGTTGGCATTAACCCGCAACAACGCGCCGAAACCTTATCCGTGGCGGATTTCGTCAACCTCAGCAACTTCTAACGTCAAAAAGGCATAAGCACAACCGCTTATGCCTTTATTTAATCGCCAACCATTGCCACGTTGCCATGCCCGCCAATGTCATGAGTAACGACCCCATTACATGCGCCCCAATACTGGTCATTGCCAATACCATGCGCCCAGATCGGAAGAGCGTCGTGTAGGGAAAGAGTGTCTTCGCCAGTGTAGATC
>CAZTUZ010000093.1:0-10265 GCA_964617055.1 uncultured Thiothrix sp. | reverse complement strand
TATCATTTTTTAAGCATTTTTTTATTAAATGTGGCTGTTACAATTTATTAATTGACCAATAATTTATTATTATATATTTCTATATCTAGTGGTGACACCTATATTTATCGCGGTTTTAAGAGTTGATTAATCTTTTTTCAGGTGTAAAAATAAAAAACTAACTACAGCAAATGTCAGTTGATATTGGGGTTTTTTATCGTTCTTGCAGTTATTGCAGGCTTCCATGTCGGCTGCTTTTGGTTTTTATTCAATTTGGGGAAAATCATGGTAAGCGATAATTTCTTTTTTTTTGTTGAAAAACTCAGGTCGGATATTCCTGAAGTGGAAGCTGTGCAGTTGCTCACAGTTGATGGCTTAACCCTGAGCGATGGCGTGCATTCTTGCAATGATGATCGTCTTTCCGCTTTAACCGCACTGCTGTGTTCTGGGGCTGAACAGTTAGCCGCTTGTTTGTCCCCTAATGCTTCCCCAAAAGGCACAGTCGTGTGTGTTGATAATACAGCTTATGCCGCTATTCGCGTCAATAACGATTTAACATTGGGTATTAAAATGCAAGAGCAGGCAATGTATTCGCATTTGCTCAGTAAGGTTCATGCGGTGATAGCAGCTAACCCCAGCTATTTTTCTGTTTAATCATTTGGAGGATCATAATGGAATTGTCAGAACTCAGTGCCAGTATTCTAGAAAAAATGCCAGCAACCGTTATCCCAACACCGGATGATGGGCGTTTAATTCAAAAGCACCGAGCATTCTTTGTTAAACATGAAGCAGCTTTGATTCAAGGTTTTTACGATGTGGTATTTACAGATGCTAAAGTTAGCACTTATCTGAGTGCGGAAGAACGCAGACAGCGTGAACAAACCTTACGTCAGTGGTATCAGGTGACGATTGGGGGGAATTTCGATGCTGCGTATTGGAATTGGCAAACTTTCGTCGGTGTGGTGCATGTCAAACACGGGATTCCTAACTCAGCGATGTTGGGAATGTGGGGATGGATGCTGAGTTTCTTGCAAGAGAAATTGTTTGCGGAATTGCCCGTGGAAGATGCGGTCGCTGTTATGGCAGTCCTGCACAAATTGCAAGCGGTTGTGGCGAGTTTGGTGGTTGAAGGGTTTATGTTGACCGAGCGTGAGGCTATTAAACGCGCATCGGGGTTGAATAATGCTATTTTGGGGCGATTTATTCACATTGAAATTGATCGCTTGTTAAAACAAGGGCGTACTGCCTTACAAGCACCATGGACCCACGCTGCCGCAGCAGCATAAGTACCTAATGTGTCAGCGCGTGGGTCAGGGCAACAACGCATTGGCACTGTTATTTCGGTAGGTATTGTGACCAGTCATGATAATCACGACCGAAAACAAAAAAATACGGGTTCAATAACGATTCGCTGGTGTTATAACGCATGGGCTGCATGTCGATCCGTGTCATGTAGCCGCCTGCTTCTTCGACAATAATTTGCGCTGCTGCGGTATCCCATTCGGAGGTTAAACCCAAACGTGGGTATAAGTCTGCGCTGCCTTCGGCAACTAAGCACGCTTTTAAAATACTGCCCATTACATCGTAATCGTGTGCGCCAATGTTGGCTAAAAATTGTGGCATAATCGCATCACGATGAGACTTGCTGCCCATGACTTTCAGAGGTGTTGCTGTCTGGCGTGTTTGAATGGCTTGCGTTGCAGCCTGCACTTGTTTGAATGCGCCTTGTCCTTTGGCGGCAAACCATGTTTCGGCTAAGGCGGGGGCGTGAACAACCCCTAAAATAGGTTGATGTTCGTGCACTAAAGCAATCAAAATGCTGAACTCGCCATTGCGTTTAATAAATTCGCGTGTGCCATCCAATGGGTCGACCAGCCAATAAGTTAGCCATTGGCTACGTTCGCTGAAAGGAATAGTGGCGGATTCTTCCGACAAAATGGGAATATCAGGGGTTAATGCTGCTAAAGCGTCAACAATGTGTTGGTGTGATGCTAAATCCGCTGCCGTTAATGGGGATTCATCGCCTTTTTGTTCTACCGAAAAATCAGCACTGTTATAAACCGCCATGACTTTCTCACCCGCTGCTTGGGAGATTTGCACCGTGGCCGAGAGTAATGAGGCTAAATCCAGTTGTTGTATGTCCATTTGTTAATCGTCCTTTCAATCTTTAGTTGTGTTGTTTAAGCCATTCGAGGGTTAGGAATAAAGCTAAAAGGCTGCGTCCTTCGGTGAAATCATCGCGCTGTAATAATTCGGCGGCATCACTGAGTTGCCACGGCACGACTTCTAGGGGTTCGGGTTCATCGCCTTCCATCTGATGTGGGTATAAGTCGCGTGCTAGCAAAAGATTAGTGTGATGTGCCATATAGCCCGGTGACAAACTCACGCTGCGCATGAGCTGTAAATGGTGTGCACCGAAGCCCACTTCTTCCATCAGTTCACGATTAGCTGCATCCACTATGTTTTCGCCGCGTTCGACCTTGCCTTTGGGAAAACCTAGCTCATAGCGTCCCGTGCCTGCGGCGTATTCCCTGACTAATAATAGTGTATCGTCGTTTAAAAGTGGGACAATTAACACCGCGCCGCCGCCACGATTCGCTAAACGTTCATAGATGCGCCGTTCGCCATTACTAAATTCAAGATGAAGTTCTTCCACATGAAACAGGCGACTACTGGCAACGGAACTGATTTGGTGTATGGTTGGTAGCTTTGACATAACAGATTCTAACATGATGAATGGTTCAACAAGTGATTCCCTAACACCGATAACGCTGCCGTGGCATGACATTGATACGGTATTCCTAGACATGGATGGTACGTTATTAGATTTACATTTTGATAATCATTTTTGGTTGGAACATTTACCACAGCGGCTTGCCGAGCAGCGCGGTACAACGCCAGAAAGCGTGCGCCAATATTTACATGAGCGTTATCGGGAAATGGAAGGTACGTTGGAATGGTATTGCTTGGATTATTGGGATCAGCACTTAAACACCGATTTAGTTGCTTTGAAACACGAACTGGCGGAGCGGATTGCGATTCGGGCGCATGTGGAACGTTTCCTAACTTCCTTGCGTGAGCGGGGTAAGCGTGTGGTGTTATTAACCAATGCACACCAAAAAAGCGTGGCATTAAAGTTTGGCTATGTGGCGTTGGAGCAGTATTTTGACCGTGTGATTACTTCGCATTCCTTGGGTTTGCCGAAGGAACACCCAGTATTCTGGCAGAAATTAGCAACGACAGAAGTGTTTAACCCCCATCGTGTTTTGTTCATTGATGACAATCTGCATGTATTACGCACTGCCAAACAGGCGGGGGTAGGGTATTTGCTTGCCATTCACCAACCTGATTCGCAATTACCGCCCAAAGACACAGCGGAATTTATGGCAGTGGAATGCTATACCCAATTATTGCCTTAAGCTTGGGAAAGTAGCGGACGACATGCGCCAGGGATACGTCCAAAACCGACCAGCCGTTTTTGCCAATAACCTGACAATTTGCTAATGGTAATGGCTTTGCCTGTGCGTGGCGCGTGGATGAAACGTTCCCCTCCCAAGTAAATGCCAACGTGGCTGACATGTTTACCGCGTGTGCGGAAAAACACTAAGTCTCCCCGTTGCGCTGCTGTGGGCGCGATTTTGGTGGAAGCAGCATATTGTGCGGCGGCTGTGCGGGGTAAATGTACCCCTGCACCTTGGCGGAAGGAATATTGTGTTAAACCACTGCAATCGAAGCCAGTCGTGGGGCTACTGCCGCCCCAACAGTACAATTTACCTTGTTGTTTGCTGGCGCACCATGCGACCTTTTCGAGTGTGGTTTGGGGTTGTGTTGTGTCAGGATTGTCCATAGCTGACACGGCATTGGCAGCTTTTGTTGGGATTTTCTTGATGGGAGTTTTGTGTGCAGTTGTAGGTTTGGTTTGTGGGGTAATAGGTTTGTCGGTGGTGGTTGGCGTTGTGGGGGGGCTTGGCATTCGGGATAAACTGCTGCATCCCGTTAGTGCTAATAGGGTTGAACCCACTAATGACATTTTTACATTCGTTCTAAGACGTGCTATCGCCTGAATCCACATCGAAAGACCCTCCGCGCAAGGTTGCATCCATCGTTCATCCGTAACCGCTGATTGGTAAACAATGTGCACCGAGCAATACCTACCCGATGCACAGATAGAACAAGACCCTTTATTGTGTTGCCTACGGTCTTGTTCGCTGTTTAGTCACCAGGTTGATCGGGATGGGCTTGGAATCCCTTGGGGCTTGTTTTGTAATTCCCCTGGTATCGTAGCGTTAGTACGAGTGTGAGTTTCGCTGATTGTGGCTTGGAGATTCCAAACGTTTCCGATAGATGGTGGTAAAAGGGGGTTGACCTGTCAAAAACTGACAACTGTCAGATTTTGTTGTGACGAGGTGGCAATTATGCAATTGATTATGCTGGGAATTATTTCAGGCTTGCCACTAAACACCGCGCTCCGAGAGAAGGAGGCGCGGCAATGGAGGAGGAGAAGAGAAACGTCAGAAGCAGGAAGCGAATGGGTTACAGCGAATACCCTCCACGGTAAAAGCGGTTTTTTACCCCCGTGACGGTTGGGGTGGGTTCAGCGGGTGTGGATTCGGGGGGTAAGGTTTCGGTTTCGAGCGTGGCTGCACTGAATCCACCGCGATAGAACATGTTTAGCCGTGATTTGAGCGATTTTTTTTCGATGACAGGTGCGATAGGTGGTGGTGGGATTTCGCTAACAGTTTCTGCGACAGGTTCGATGTCGGGCAAAGCGGGTTTAACGCCCAACAATTCCACCGCTTGGTAGTGTTCCACGCTGTCGTGTGGGCGGAATGGGCAAGAAACTCCTTCAGAAAACGACCAGCGACCCGATAAAATGGTGGCAAATTCTTTTAATGCTTCTAAGCCGTGTAAACGTTTGTAGGCGAAGTGGGTGATCTTGCCATTGTCCAAGGAAAAGCGGCAGGAGGAATTGTCATGGGTTGCCACAAAGAATGTGCCTGTTTGTTGACTATGCAACGCTTCAGCCAGTCGATCTAGCAGGGAAATAGATGGATGCTCCGCTTGTATCATGGGGGTAGCCTCATGTTGTTATCTAACACTCTACGACAAAATACCATGCAAGAATGATACCAACATAAGATGTATTAACGGTTACAAACCAATGACTTATTTTTATACAGTTTGGCTAAAAACTGACCTGATCAATGGCTGGGAACAGTTTTGCTAATAAATCTTGTATATCATTTGGTAACAAGGCTTTTAAATGGATGCATTGTTGTGCTTGATAAGGGTGCGTGAATTGCAATTGTTGAGCGTGCAATAAAAGGCGATGGCAATCCAACTGTTGGCGAAAAAAGGCATTCTGTTTACCGTCGCCGTGTGTGGTATCGCCGACAATGGGGTGAAAAATGTGCTTTAAGTGACGACGTAATTGGTGTTTGCGTCCGGTTTTGGGCTGGAGTTCTGCCAAGGAGTAACGGGCAGTGGGGTAACGCCCAACCGCAAAGGGTAATTCCGTGGTGGCTAAACGGCGGTAATGCGTGATGGCAGCTTGGGCGGGTTTATCAGGGTCGGCATCCGCATCCGCTAGCGCGTCTAATGCTTCCACTAATGGGTAATCGATCACGCCGCTGTCGGGTAAGTAACCGCGTACCACTGCGAGGTAAGTTTTTTGCACTTGTCCGGCGGTGAATTGCGCGGTCATTAGGCGTGCGGTATGGCTATCCAGTGCGAATAGCAATACGCCAGAGGTGGGTTTGTCCAGCCGATGCACCGGATAAACCCGTTGCCCAATTTGGTCGCGGGTAAGCTGCATGGCAAAGCGCGTTTCGTGGCGATCAATCGGGCTGCGGTGAACCAGCAAACCCGATGGTTTATTAATCGCTACCAAACAATCATCATGGTAGAGAATGTCGAGCATGTTTTACGCTTGTAGGGTGGGGTGAACTTTACGATAGGCTTCCAACAAACGTTGGTGTGTGTTGAAACCGTGCAGTTCCAAGGTCGGGGAGGCAATTCCCCAGAAACGTAACTCGCCGGATAATAACGCTTGTGCTTGTTGGTAAGCCGTTGCGCCAAACAATAAGCTCATGTTTTCGGCGTAACCGTCGGCATCTTCACCCATTTCGACCAAGGCTTCAATGCAGCGATACACCCGACGGCGGTCGTCGTTAATTTGCTCGAAATGGCGAATCCATTGGCAACCTTCGAGAATCGCATCTTCGTCATCCATCACCAATGCCAACAAGGTTTTTAATTCACCAATGCGCAAATCCGCCCATAATGAACCCGCATCGGGGGCTAAACCCAGCAATGCCGCCACGGGTTGGTGATCATCCAAGCCCATTTCGTCAATGGTGTCGAATAAGTCGGCGCATTCTTCTTCATCCAATTCCGGCAGGTGCAGGATCGCTTCACGCAACGCATTGCCTGTGCTGTTATTGTCCCATTCCAAGTCTTCGACAGGGTAAATATCCGACATGCCAGGCACAATAATCCGGCAAGCGTACACACCAAGGTGGTCGTAATCCATGATGTAGATGTCAAAGTCTTCGTCATGGATACGATCCATCAAGTATTGGCATTCTTGTTCGGTCGTGCCGCTAAAGTTCCAATCCACGAAGTCGTAATCGGGTTCGCTCCACAAGAAATCCCAGTGAATCGGGCCGCTGGAATCAATGAAATGCGTTTCCAAATTTTGCGGGGAAGACACTTCCTCCATTTCAAAACTGGGTTCGGAAAAGCTGGATAAACGATCTAAGGCGCGACCTTGTAATAACTCGGTTAGTGAGCGTTCCAATGCCACTTCAAAGCGTGGGTGTGCGCCAAAACTGGCGTAACAGCCTTGATCGTCGGGGTTGAGTAAGGTCACGCACATGACGGGGTATTGACCACCGAGAGAGGCATCTTTTACCAAAATGCCAAAGCCAGCAGCGCGTAAGTCATTAATGCCCGCTTGAATGTGTGGGTAACGTGCAATCACCTCTTCGGGTACGTCGGGTAGGCAAATCGCTTCGGCAATAATGCGGAATTTAACGTGACGCTCAAAAATCTCGGATAAGGCTTGTGTGCGTGCTTCGGTGGCGGTATTGCCTGCCGACATGCCATTACTGACATACAAATTACCAATCACATTCACGGGAAACCACACGGTTTCCCCGTCACGTTGGCGAGTGTAAGGCAGGGCGCAAATACCGCGTTCGCTATTGCCGGAGTTAATATCGACTAGCTTTTCAGCTTCAAGGCTATTTTCGGGGTCGTAATAGCTTAAGGTATCTTCATCGAGCAAATCTTCGGGCAAACTGCCATCTTCGGGTAGTGCAAACCACTTTTCTTGTGGATAATGCACAAAATTGGCATTAGAAATATTTTTACCTAGATAAAAATCTGCCCAAAAATAATTGGTACTTAGGCGTTCAAAGTATTCGCCTAACGCGCTGGCGAGTGCGGCTTTTTGCGAACCACCTTTGCCATTGGTAAATAGCATAGGGCAGTCGCGGTCACGAACGTGTACTGACCAAACGTTCGCAATGGGGTTGAGCCACGAAGCTTCTTCAATGTTAAAACCTGCGGCAGCAAGTTTGGCTTGTAAAGTCGCAATCGAAGTTTCGAGCGCGGCATCTTTTCCCGGAATAAAGGTTTGTTCTGTCATGGAGGGACTCATCAGCTAACCGTTTTTCGTAAAGAGAAATGAACCATTTTAACCCAGCCCACTAACGAAGGCTGTATTATCGGTATAATCTAACAATGTGTATGATACTCGAAACTTGTCATCCCTTTATAAAAACAGGCAAAAAGGGGTCTTTTATGCCACGGACGGGGTTGTCCCGATATAAATGGTTAATTATTTTGCTTGTGGCTGTCTCGCTAGGTTGGTTGAGCTGGCGATTCCTTTATCAGCCTAACCCTGTTGCAGCAGGGGAATCCAGCGAATTACGCAGTTTACGCACGGCTTTGTTGGCCGATACTACCAGTGTGCACGGCAGTTGGCTGCGCACGCTCAATCCAACTGTGCAAAATGTGCAAGGCGATGTGGTATGGAATAACACGCAGCAAATGGGTGTGATGCGCTTTGTGGATTTGCCTGATCCCAAACGTGGTATGGTGTACCAACTGTGGGTCTATGATGTGAAAAGTGACACATCTGCTCCGATCAGCGGCGCGGTTTTTAGTCAGGGTTCGCGTGTAGGAGAATGGTTGCTACCCATTAAAACGGCAGTGCCCGTGCGTGAACCGTACAAATTCGAGCTAAAACTCGCGCGTGATGCAGCGGACACCCAAGGGCAGTTGCTGTTGATGGTGCAACCGTGAAGCTTAGTTTTTATGCTGTTGCGTGGGGTTCGGGGTGAAGTAACGGTAATGCCCCGCGATTGGCCAAGCAAACAGTACATCTTCAATGGATGTGCCATAGGCGATGTTGTGTCCAATCAGTGGGCGCAAGCCATCGGCAGTTTTGAAGTGTAACACAACGCCGATGTGATTTTGTCCTGTGCCTAAATCCCACGCCACAATGTCCCCAGGTAAATAGTCCGCTGCGTCGTAGGTCACGGGTAGCGATTTGCCTTGGCGTTCAAAAAATGTCATTAAATTCGGCACACGACGATGGTCAATATTGGTATCAGGACGTTTTAACCCCCATTTCTTCGGGTAAACGCTAAAATTTTGCTGCATGTCTTCGTGAACTAATTTTTGCAAATCCAAACCTTGGGCACGAAATGCCCGCACCACCACATCCGCACACACACCTGTGGTTAAGGGAACATCGCCATTGGGGTATTTCAGGTTGATATATGCAGGGTCATACGAACGGGTGATTTCCACCTGTTTAAATACCGAATCAATCAGTTTGGCAACGTGTGTGGGTAATACGGGCTTGAGTTGCGGTGGTTGACTAATCGGCGGAATGGTTGGTGTGCTGGGGGGCGTAATCGGCGGTGTGACCACAATCGGCGGGGTGGGAACAATCCATGGACGAATCCAGCGTGCATATAGCCAATACCCCATGCTGACCAGTAAGAGCAGACTCAGTAACCACACCCCTGTGGTGCGACGACGGCGTGGCTTGGCGGGTGTTTCGTTTATACTGTGCTGCGGTAAATGAGGATGTTTCATGGATAAACCAATAACGACGCTGATATGGGTAATGGGTTGCGGCGACGTGGGTCGGCGCGTAGCTGGCTTATACCAAAGTATGGCGCAAAACACGAGTTTCAAGCTCACGGGTTGGGTACGCAGTGCCAGCAGCGTGCAGCAAGGGCAAGCGGCGGGTATCACTATGCTACAAGGTGATACCGATGCGGGCAGTTTTCCCGCATTGGCGGCATTACAAGACGCACTGATTTATTGGTTCATGCCGCCGCCTGCGCACGGTGAAACCGACACTCGCTTACGCGCTTTTTTGCAATACGCGCAAGCCGCACCGCGTCGGGTGGTGTTAATTAGCACCACGGGCGTGTATGGCGATTGCCAAGGCGCGTGGGTGGATGAAGCATCGCCAGTACAACCGCAAGCGGCGCGTGCTAAACGGCGCGTCGATGCGGAACAAGCTGTGCAGGCGTGGGTGCAAACTTACCAGCGTGAAGCGGTGATTTTGCGTGTACCAGGGATTTACGCGCTGGATCGTTTGCCTTTGGAACGCTTAAAACGCGGCGAACCCGTGTTACAAGCAGCGGATGCGCCGTGGACAAATCGCATTCATGCCGATGATTTGGCGATGATTTGTGTGCAAGCGATGAACGTTGCTGCCAATGGCGCGATTTACAATGCCACGGATGGCAATCCGTCCACCATGACCGATTATTTTAATGCGGTAGCGGATTACGCTGGCTTGCCGCACCCGCCGCAAGTTGACATGGCAACCGCGCAGCAGTGCATGAGTGCGGGGATGTTGTCGTATTTGCAAGAATCGCGGCGCATTCGTAATGATAAATTGTTGACGGAATTGGGAATCCGGTTACAGTACCCGACCTTGGCAGCGGCACTAGCAGGAAAACGGTGAAAACGTGAGTAATTACAACGTGGATTATGATGACGATGATGAGGATTTCATCAGTAAAAGCCAAATCAAGCGTGAAGCGGAAGCGGCGCAAGATGTAGGCGAGAAGTTGATTGCATTACGCAATGAGCAATTGGCGCAATTGGATTTGCCCGAACGCTTGTACGACGCGATCATGGAAGCCAAACGCTTAACCAGTAACGGGGCGATTCGCCGCCAAAAGCAGTTCATTGGTAAGCTCATGCGGCAGGTGGAAGTCGAACCGATTGCTGCGAAGTTTGAGGAATGGGAG
>CAZTUZ010000092.1:0-10290 GCA_964617055.1 uncultured Thiothrix sp. | reverse complement strand
GTTTAGACTCTGGGGTAACGCTGATTGTTAGTGGTTTAGCCGATGCTTCATCAGCACCACGCATAATTTGTAACTCGACGGCCTTACCATTATGCGCCTGCACAGACTGAATAAATTGTTGGGCATTATCGAGTGGTTTCCCATCTACCAACAAAATGCGATCCTGAGCTTGCAACCCCGCACGTTCTGCTGGTGTGTTCGGCAACACCTGAGCAATACCAACGCCACGCACCCACAATGATAAACCAACTTTATTCAAAAAGTCCGTTTCGTCTTTGAACATAGGCTTATCACCCAATTCTACGGTGCGTACTGTGTTTGCATTATCCCTTGTTTTAACAGCAAATTGGATACGGGTGGACTTTAAATATTCCTCAACGAGCAACATTCGCGCATCTTCCCACGATTCCACAGGTTGATCATTAATGCTTATTAACTGATCACCTGTTTGAAATCCCGCTTGGGCTGCGGGTGTATTCGCCGTAACATCCACCACCGGACGCATCGCATCCACACCAATCATAAACGTCACGGCGTAAATGAATATAGCAAGGAGAAAATTAGCAATCGGACCCGCCGCGACGATTGCGGCACGTTTCCAAACAGGTTGGCGATTAAACGCACGCGGCAAATCGGCTTCAGGAATACTTTCCCCTGCTTCACACTCGCGTTCATCTAACATTTTGACATAGCCGCCTAATGGCAAAGCCGCAACGACGTATTCGACACGATCAGCATCTTTCGAGACCTTTTTCCATAGTGGCTGACCGAATCCCACTGAAAATCGTAAAACTTTAATACCCAGTTTGCGGGCAACCCAGAAGTGTCCGAACTCATGCACTGTCACCAATACACCAATCGTCACCAAAAAAGCGGGAATAATAATCAGCAAACTCATAGTTTAATGCAATTTCTTGTTTTTTATCCAAGATAGTGACTGTACACGGCTTTCCCCATCCTGAACAATAATATCTTGTAGATTTGTGGGTGTCCCACTGCTTGTTTGTCGCATAATTGCCCCAACCAAGGCGGGAATATCCGTAAAGGCAATATCACCGTTCAAAAAAGCTTTAACCGCTTCTTCATTAGCCGCATTCAGCGCAATGGTCGCATAACCGCCTCGCTCATGCGCTTCATAAGCTAAAGCCAAGCAAGGAAAACGCTCTAGATCAGGACGTTCAAAATCCAGCCGCGCTACTGCAAATAAATCCAATGGTGCAACACCTGACTCCAAACGCTCAGGCCAACCCAAAGCATAGGCAATCGGCGTGCGCATATCGGGATTTCCCAACTGTGCCAACACCGAACCATCGTTATACGCCACCATTGAATGAATCGTGCTTTGTGGATGAACAACCACTTCGACTTTTTCGGCAGCTAAACCAAATAACCAACACGCCTCAATGACTTCCAAACCTTTGTTCATTAGCGTTGCAGAATCCACGGAAATCTTCTGCCCCATTGACCAGTTAGGATGCGCCACTGCTTGCGCGGGTGTCACGGTTTGCAAAGACTCTGCTGACCAAGTGCGGAAAGGTCCACCCGAAGCCGTCAGTAAAATCTTTTCCACGCCGTTTTTACCATCAGCAGGTAAACATTGGAAAACAGCATTGTGTTCGCTGTCGATTGGCAATAATTCTGCACCATGCTCACGAATAGCATCCATGAACAATTGCCCTGACATCACCAACGCTTCCTTATTCGCCAGCATCACCCGTTTTCCAGCACGCGCGGCAGCCAATGATGGCACGAGACCCGCAGCACCCACGATTGCCGCCATCACATAGTCCACCGACTCATGCGCTGCCACCCATGCCAACGCGTCTGTGCCTGCTAACACTTGGGTTTCACTTCCGGCTTGGTGCAATTGCCGCATTAAAGTTTCAGCCGCGACCTCATCCACCATCACAGCGTAACGCGGTTGAAACTGTAAACATTGTGCTAGTAAACGCTCTACATTATGGTAAGCGGTCAGAGCAAAGGCTTGGAAACGCTCAGGATGACGCGCAATCACATCCAAAGTACTAACACCAATACTGCCACTTGCACCTAAAATCGTCACGGTTTTGCGTTGTATCATCGACATGATTACAGAATCCAGAACAAACCAAGGGTAAAGATAGGAGCTGCTGCCAACATACTATCTACTCGATCCAAAATACCACCGTGCCCTGGCAATAAACTGCCACTGTCTTTTACACCAGCCTCGCGTTTTAACAGGCTTTCAAACAGATCACCCGCCACCGACATACACACTACGAACATCGAAAGCACGACAAATGATATGGAAATCCCTGCGGGTAGTGCTAACCACCATGAACCAAAAACAGCCCACAGGCTAGTAGCAGCCAACGCACCGTAAAAACCTTCGCGAGTTTTCCCTGGGCTTAAAGCGGGTGCTAACTTTGTCTTGCCCAAAGCACGCCCGGTGAAATACGCTGCCGTATCAGCCAATGCAATCAAACCAATTAGGTACAAGACATAACGTGCATCCATCAAATGCAATCTGAACAGGGCAAACCATGCTGGAATTAGGATAAAAATACCCAAAATTCGCATAAATTTAGCATGATGTTTATACAATCCGACATGACGTGCATAAGTTACCAAAGCCACCAGAATCCCCAGCCACACAGGTACACTCACCCAAAGAATAAGTGTCAATGGCACGGGAACAAACAATAACGGGGCAGCGACTGCCGTCAACGCCAATGCACCCAAGACGCGCTGCTGCTTTGCATTACACCCAGTAAGATTTGCCCATTCCCAACTCCCCAAACCGACAATAATAAGCAATGCTAATGCCGCAAACCCCTGAGATGGTAGCCACAAAATGCTCCCAAATATAATACAGACTAAGATTAAACCTGTGATAATACGCTGTTTTAGCACTCTATCCTCCACCTGAAACTTGCTCACCTGTCATACCAAAACGGCGTTGACGGCTAGCAAAATCACTAAACGCTTCCTGCAAACGCTGCTCATCAAACTCAGGCCACAAAACATCAGTGAAATACAATTCGGCATACGCCAACTGCCATAACAAGAAGTTGCTAATGCGCTTTTCCCCGCCAGTCCGAATGAACAAATCGGGTGCAGGCATGTAAGCAGTAGACAAATAATCGTCAAACATAACCTCGTCAAACTGCTTCACACTCAACTCACCCTTCACCACTTTTTCTGTCAATTGTCGCGCCGCATGGACAATATCCCAACGTCCGCCGTAGTTCGCAGCAATCAGCAAATGCATTCCTGTACAACTGGCTGTCAAACCTTCGACCTGTACAATTTTGCTCTGTAGTTCTTTGGGAAACGCTGAACGATCACCGATAAAACGCATTCGTACATTATGGCGTTGCAAAGCGGCGGCTTCGCGTTCCAAAGCAGACATAAATAGGGACATTAGGCCGCTGACTTCTTCTTCAGGGCGTTTCCAGTTTTCACTACTGAAAGCAAATAAAGTGAGGCATTCGACTCCGGCATCACTACAAGTACGAATCACTTTGCGGGTTGCTTCAACACCTCGATGATGCCCCATGATTCTGGGTAAAAACCGAGCTTTTGCCCAGCGACCGTTTCCATCCATAACAATGGCAACATGCCGGGGAACAGGATTTTTTTGTGAAATATTTGACATTTGTTCCCACAAAACAGCCGCCCATGGCTGAGCGGCTGATAGTATGTTATTAAACTTCCATTAACTCTTTTTCTTTTTTCTCCAACACTGCTTCCACTTCCTTGATATAGTGGTCAGTCAGTTTTTGGATATCGTCAGTAGCGCGACGCTCTTCATCTTCAGAAATTTCTTTCTCTTTCAACAACGCTTTAAAATCACCATTCGCATCACGACGAATATTACGAATCGCAACCCGCGCTCCTTCTGCTTCACCTTTAACCACTTTAACCAAGTCGCGACGACGCTCTTCTGTCAAAGCTGGCAATGGCACACGAATAACCGTGCCATCGTTGGAAGGATTTAACCCTAAACTAGATGTTAGGATAGCCTTTTCGATTTTGCCCGCCATTGGCTTTTCCCAAGGCACGACTTTTAAGGTGCGTGCGTCTTCGGTACTGATATTTGCCACTTGGCTTAACGGTACGTCTGAACCGTAATAGTCTACCGTTACTTGATCCAATAGGCTTGGATGCGCCCGACCAGTACGCACTTTTGCCAGATCATGCTTCAGGGATTCGATGCTTTTTTGCATCCGCTGCTCGGCATCTTTTTTAATATCTGCAATCATGTGTTCTCAAACCTCAACCAGAGTTCCAACCATCTCACCACTCACAATCGCAGCGAGTGCCCCCGGTGCGAACATATCAAACACACCGAGAGGGAGTTTATTATCACGGCACATCACCATTGCCGTTAAATCCATGACACCCAACTGACGTTGAATCGCGTCATCGAAGGATAACCGATCAAAGCGTTTCGCCGCAGGATTTTTTTTCGGATCAGCATCATAAATGCCATCAACCTTCGTTGCTTTCAACAGTAAGTCACACTGCAACTCAACAGCCCGCAAGCTCGCCGCTGTATCCGTCGTGAAAAATGGATTACCCGTCCCAGCCGCACAAATAACAATGGTGTCGTTTTCTAAATAACGACGCGCTAAATGTGCTGCATACCGTTCACCGACTTGGTCAATGCCCAATGCGGTCATCACACGACACTGCCCACCCAGTTTTTCAATGGCATCTTGCATGGCTAGGGAATTCATCACGGTGGCTAACATGCCCATTTGGTCGCCACGCACTCGATCCATGCCTTTTTCGGCCAAACCCGCACCACGGAATAAATTTCCGCCACCAATAACAATGGCAACTTGCACGCCAGAACGTTGTAATGCTAGGGATTCACCTGCAACACGGTAAAGAATATCTGGGTCAATGCCAGAATCTTGGCTGCCTAATAGGGCTTCACCACTTAATTTCAGGAGGATGCGCTGAAAACGCGAGGTATTAGATGACATGAAAACGCCTGCCGCTAATGAATGTGGGTGTATTTATACAGATGACAGCAAAAAGGGGCAACCTGTGCCCCTTTTTTTGTGCTACTTCGCACGCTTTTCCAGAAGATTACGCCTTGCTGGCTGCTGCTGCTTGTGCCGCAACTTCGTCAGCAAAGTTTTCTTGTTTCTTCTCGATGCCCTCACCCACTTCTAAACGGATAAATTGGCTAACGCTTGCGCCTTTAGAAGCTAACAAATCACCAACGGTTTGATCTGGGTTCATTACAAATGGTTGGCCAACCAAGGTAATTTCGCCCAAGAACTTTTTCATACGGCCAACAACCATTTTCTCAGCAATTTCGCGTGGTTTGCCACTTTGCATTGCGATGTCGATTTGGATGCTGCGCTCACGCTCAACGATCTCAGCAGGAACGCCTGATTCGTCAACGCAAACAGGGCGGCTTGCCGCGATGTGCATGGCAATGTGCTTGCCAACTTCACTATCACCACTGCTTAAGCACACCAACACACCGATACGCGCACCGTGTTGGTAAGAAGCGATTTGGCCTTCACCTGCATCAACCAGTTGCAGACGACGCACTTGGATGTTTTCACCGATTTTTGCAATCAATGCCGCACGGTTTTCTTCAACGCTTTGACCATTCGCCAATGTCAAGGCAGACAAAGCTTCAACACTGTCAGGTTTCGCTGCTAATGCTGCTGCACCTACCGCATTAGCGAACTCAACGAAGTTGCTGTCGTTCGCAACGAAGTCTGTTTCGCTGTTGATTTCAACGATAGCCGCTTGTTTGGTATCGTCAGACAACGCGATAACAATACGGCCTTCGGCTGCAACACGACCCGCTTTTTTGTCTGCTTTGGCAGCACCGGATTTACGCATTAAGTCAATCGCTGCTTCCATGTCACCATTGGTTTCAGCGAGGGCTTTCTTGCATTCCATCATGCCTGCGCCAGTACGTTCGCGCAGTTCTTTTACCATTCCAGCAGTAATTGCCATGTAAAGTAACTCCTTAAATTCTACGCTGCGTGACGCGGCTTATTCGCCTGCGTCAGTAGTTTGCTCTGCTTCAACAACCGCTTCTTCGGTAGCTTCTTCAGCGAAATCTTGTGGTACGACTGCCGCTGCAACGTGACCTTCGTTGACTGCATCGGAAGTAGCAGAAACGTATAATTGGATTGCACGAATCGCGTCATCGTTACCAGGGATCACATAGTCAATGCCCTGCAATGAGTTGTTAGTATCGACAACGCCGATAACTGGAATGCCCAGTTTGTTTGCTTCTTGAACCGCGATTTTCTCGTAACCCACGTCGATGACGAAGATCGCATCAGGTAAACCTTTCATGTCTTTGATACCGCCGAGGCTGCGCTCTAATTTTTCGCGCTCACGCTCCAGCATCAGGACTTCTTTTTTACCCAATTTGTGGAAAGTACCGTCTTCAGCCATTTTTTCCAGCTCTTTCAAGCGGCGAATGGATTGTTTAACGGTTTTGAAGTTGGTCAACATACCACCCAACCAACGATGGTTGACAAATGGCATTTTGCAAGAGATCGCTGCTTCGCGCACGGCTTCACGCGCGGAACGCTTTGTACCAACAAACAGAACTTTACCGCCTTTGGAAGCCAACTTACCAACGAAGTTCATCGCATCGTTGAACATTGGCAGGGTTTGTTCCAAGTTGATAATGTGAATTTTGTTACGCTCACCAAAGATGTACTGACCCATTTTAGGATTCCAGTAACGAGTTTGGTGACCGAAGTGAACGCCAGCTTCTAACATTTGGCGCATAGTAACTTTAGGCATTGTCAGTCTCCTGTGGGTTATGCCTCCATACATCCCATCGCCGCAACCGGATAATTTTCCAGCACCCTGCGAGATGTGTCGACGTATGTGTGAATTAAAAAACAATCTGTAAAACAATTTGCGCTCAGCGCGGCGGCTTTATACCATGAAACGCTTTTAAGTGCTACCGGGAATCAACGGCAAATGGCAAAGACAGCAGATCAGCTAAAAATTAACATTAAAACCCCAGAAGAAATCGAAAAAATGCGCGTCGCAGGCAGACTCGCAGCGGAAGTATTGGAAATGATCGCACCCTATGTACAGGCGGGCATCACCACCAATGAGCTGGATCGGATTTGTCATGATTACATAGTTAATGTGCAAAAGGCCATCCCAGCACCTTTGAACTATCGTGGCTTCCCCAAATCCATCTGCACTTCGGTAAATCATGTGATTTGCCACGGCATCCCCAGTGATAAAACACTGAAAAAAGGGGATATTATTAACTTGGACATTACCATTATCAAAGATGGCTACCACGGCGATACCAGTAAAATGTTCCACATTGGACAGCCTAGTATTGCAGGTAAGCGTTTGTGTGATGTTACGCAACGTTGTTTATACCTTGGTATTTCACAAGTTAAACCTGGCAACACCTTAGGCGACATTGGGAAAATCATTCAAAATTACGCACATAACCAACGTTGTTCTGTCGTGGAAGAGTACTGCGGGCATGGCATTGGCAAAAATTTCCACGAAGACCCTCAAATCCTGCATTACTACACGAAAGACAGCGACCGTGTGATATTACAGCCGAACATGACATTCACTATCGAACCCATGATTAATCTTGGTAAACGTCATATCAAACAATTACCTGATAAATGGACAGTTGTTACCAAAGACCATTCGTTATCGGCACAGTACGAACACACCCTCTTGGTAACAGAAGACGGCTTTGAAATTCTCACGCTGCGTCAAGAGGAAGCAGACTGGCGTTCGAATTTATGATCCGCACCAATCCTCTCCTTGACATCTACGATAAATTGATCAGCCGTGAAATTGTGCGCACCCCTGATTATGCACAAGCGGTACGCGATGCACGCAAATCGCTAGGTGAAGCTTTTCGCGCTGGTACGGATATTCGTGAGCTTTTGTTTAATCACGCGGAATTTATTGATGAATTATTGCGTCACTTGTGGCGTGCATATGGGGCAAAACAAAAGAAATTCGCTGCACTCGTCGCCGTTGGTGGCTATGGTAGACGTGAACTGCATCCTGCTTCTGATGTTGACTTGATGATTCTGCTACAAGATCAACCTGATGCCGAATGTAGTGAACGTTTATCAGCTTTCATTACATTGTTGTGGGACATTGGTTTAGATGTCGGGCATAGCGTGCGCACACTCGAAGAATGTGTGGATGAAGCTCGCCAAGATTTAACCGTTATCACCAACTTAATTGAATCACGTTATCTTAGCGGTAATGAAAACCTATTTCTTGCCATGCAAGAAGCCATTGCCCCAGACCGTATGTGGGACAGTCGCACCTTTTTATTGGCTAAACTGGACGAGCAACAAAAACGTTATGTTAAATTCGGTGATACATCACACCGAGTTGAACCTAATTTAAAAGAAGGCCGAGGTGGTCTACGCGATATTCACACCATTGGTTGGGTAACATTGCGCGAGTACGGCATGTTTTCGCTGCAAGAACTCTACGAAAAACGTTTATTGGAATACGATGAATACGAAACCTTACGCGCTAGTCGTGAATTTCTATGGCGTATTCGCTTTGCCTTGCATGAATTAGCACGGCGCAAAGAAGACCGTTTACTATTCGATCACCAACGCACATTGGCGCATTTGTTCGGGTACACAGATGACACAAATAATGCCAGTATCGAAGCATTTATGCAGCGTTATTATCGTACCATTACGGAATTAGAACGCCTTAGCGAAATGTTAATGGGGATTTTCCGTGAGCGGATTCTCACACCGCAATCACCCTTACCTGAAATGCTGGGTGAATGGTATCAAAAACGTGGCAGTTTGATTTCGGTGAACTCACCGGATGTTTTTGTCTTATATCCAACGGCACTTTTAGAAATATTTTTGCTATTGCAAATGACACCTGGAGTTACAGGCTTAACACCGGATACCATTCGTTTAATTCGTCACAATTTGCATCGCATTGATAATGGCTTTCGGCAACAGTCGCGACATCGACAGCTATTTATTCAAATTTTGCGGCAGCCAAAAGGCATTACCTTTGTCATGCGTTTAATGAACCGCTATGGCATTTTAGCCGCTTATATTCCCGCATTTGCGAATATTGTCGGACGAATGCAATACGACTTATTCCACATGTACACCGTGGACGAGCATACCCTATTCGTATTACGCAACTTGCGGCGTTATAGTACCGAAATCGGCGCACAGGAATTACCTTTTTGCTCAGAAGTATTCCGCACATTGCGTAATCCTGAACTATTGTATTTAGCCGGATTGTTTCATGATATTGCCAAAGGTCGAAATGGCGACCATTCGGAATTAGGTGCAGAAGATGCTTTTGTTTTCTGTCGCGAACACGGTTTAAATCTGCATGATGCATCCTTAGTACGTTGGTTAGTGCGCAATCACTTATTGATGAGCATGACTGCACAACGCAAAGACATTAGCGATCCTGCCGTTATTCAAAAATTTGCTGAGCAGGTTGCCTCACAAAGCCGTCTGGATTGCTTATTCCTGCTAACAATAGCAGATATTCGTGGTACTAACGGCAAGTTATGGAATGGTTGGCGACAAGCGTTATTACACGAGCTGTATCATTCGACCCGCAATTTCTTGCGCAATCGCACTGATATTTCGCGTGAAAGTAACCTATTAATTGAGGAAAAACGTCAAGCTGCTTTGGAACAATTGGTTCAAGAAGGTTTTAACGAACGTAACTGCGTACATTTGTGGGATCAATTTGGTAACGACTACCATCTGCAACACTCTGTTGAGTCAGTGATTTGGCACACACGTTACATTCTACGTCAAAGCAGTGAAAACCCGACAATTATTCAAATTCGTCGTACTTTATCGGGTAGTAGCAATGTGATTTTTGTCTATACGCAAGACCGTGATGATTTGTTCACGCGGGTATTAGCCTCGATGGAGCAGCTTAATTTAAACGTCGTACAAGCGCGTATCGTTTCCACAACCGATAGTTATGATCTATACACGCTACATATTTTAGGTTCAAATAATCAGGTTATTACTGATCCAGAAGAACTACAGCATATTGCAGAAACTGTGCGCATTAATTTAGAGCGGGAAAAACCTTTACGTCCTATTCATCATAAACCGCGTATTCTGCGTAATTTCAATGTACCCACTCGGATTTCTTTCAGCCAATACGTTGAAAAAGGTTTAACATTGTTAGAAGTGAATGCGGGTGATATGCCGGGGTTATTATCGCGTTTAGGTGAAGCAATGGATAGCTTAGGCATTCGAGTTCATAATGCACGGATTAATACCTTAGGTGAAC
>CAZTUZ010000091.1:0-10362 GCA_964617055.1 uncultured Thiothrix sp. | reverse complement strand
TCGTTACATATACACTACACCTGTACCACCTAGACCACAGTAACCGTTTGGATTTTTTGCCAAATATTGTTGGTGGTAATCTTCAGCATAGTAAAAAACAATATTGGGTAGAATTTCCGTCGTAATCGCACCATAACCAACGTCTTCTAATGCTAATTGGTATTGCTCTAAACTAACCAGCGCGGCTTGCTGTTGCGCCTCATTAAATGTGTAAATGCCCGAACGGTACTGCGTACCCACATCATTACCTTGGCGCATTCCTTGCGTGGGGTTGTGCGCCTCCCAAAAGACCTTGAGTAAAGTTTCGTAACTGACCACTGTAGGATCAAATACCACCAACACCACTTCGTTATGCCCTGTTAGACCGGAACAAACTTCCTCATAAGTGGGATTCGGCGTGTAACCAGCGGCATAACCCACAGCGGTGGTGTAAACCCCTTCCACTTGCCAAAATTTGCGTTCTGCACCCCAAAAACAGCCCAAACCGAACAGAGCTTGCTGCATTGGCGCGGGAAACGGGGGTTGCAATGGCGTACCATTGACATAATGGCGGTTGGTAATGGGCATCGGGGTGTCACGTCCTGTTAGAGCCGTTTCGGGGCTGGGCATGACAACTTTTTTGCGAGCAAACAATTCAAACATGAGGGCACTCCTTGTCAATCTTGTGACTTATACGCGGGTTTTGGGGTAGGATACAGCAACCCAAATTAGGATGTGATTATGCTGCTGATTCCCGCGATTGATTTAAAAGATGGACAATGTGTACGCCTGCGCCAAGGTCGTATGGACGACACCACCGTATTTGCCAGCAACCCCGTTGAAGTCGCGCAACGCTGGGTGGATGCGGGTGCTCGCCGCTTGCATCTGGTGGATTTAAACGGCGCGTTTGCCGGAAAACCCGTGAATGGCGAAGTGGTTCGCGCTGTCGCGGCACGTTTCCCCCACGTTCCGGTGCAAATTGGCGGCGGGATTCGGGATGCGGCAACCGTCGCAGCGTATTTAGAAGCAGGCGTGCAATATTGCATTATTGGCACGAAAGCCGTGCAAGAACCGCAATTCGTCATCGACTTGTGCCGACAATTTGCAGGGCACATTATCGTCGGCATTGACGCGAAAAACGGCATGGTAGCCACCGACGGTTGGGCGGAAGTTTCCAGCGTTTCCGCGATCGAATTGGCAAAGCAATTTGAACAAGCAGGCGTGAGCGCAATTGTGTACACCGACATTGCCCGCGACGGCATGATGAAAGGCGTGAACGTTGAAGAAACCGCCAAACTCGCCGCCAGCATTAGCATTCCTGTGGTGGCTTCCGGCGGCGTTACCAACATGGACGACATCAAAGCTCTGTGCGCGGTGGAAGACAGCGGCATTATGGGCACGATTTTAGGGCGTTCGATTTACGAAGGCACGATTGACCTCGCCGAAGCCCAACGTTATGTGGATGCGGTGAAATAACATGGGATTAGCCAAACGCATTATTCCCTGTCTCGACGTGGACAACGGGCGCGTGGTCAAAGGCGTGAACTTTGTCGACATTCGTGATGCGGGTGATCCGGTAGAAATCGCCGCCCGTTACAATCGTGAAGGCGCAGACGAAATCACTTTCCTCGACATTACCGCCAGTTCCGACAACCGCGACACCATTGTGCATGTGGTAGAAGCCGTCGCCTCGCAAGTGTTCATTCCGCTGACCGTTGGCGGCGGGATTCGCAAACTCGAAGACGTGCGTCGCATGTTAAACGCAGGTGCGGATAAAGTCGGCATTAACACCGCTGCCGTGTTCAACCCCGAATTGGTGCGTGAAGCCACCGACTACTTTGGTTCGCAGTGCATTGTGGTGGCGATTGATGCGAAAAAAGTCAGCGAAGCAGGCGAACCGGAGCGTTGGGAAGTGTTTACCCACGGCGGACGCAAACGCACGGGCATTGATGCGGTCGAATGGGCGGAAAAAATGGCGGCTTACGGTGCAGGCGAATTACTCGTCACTAGCATGGACCGCGACGGTACGAAGGCAGGCTTTGATTTGGGCTTAGTTCGAGCCATTACTGACCGCGTTGGCATTCCGCTCATCGCCTCCGGCGGGGTCGGCAATTTACAGCATTTAGCGGATGGTGTACTGCAAGGCGGCGCGGATGCGGTACTGGCTGCGAGCATTTTCCACTTTGGTGAATACACCGTCGGACAAGCCAAACAATTCATGGCAAACCAAGGCATTGAGATGCGACTGTAATGGCAGCTCCAGCACAAATTCAAGCCCGCTATGTCCAAGAAGAAGACCGCATTTTGTTGCGCCTGAATACCGTGGCGAATGAGGAGTTTCGTTTTTGGCTTACCCGCCGCTTCGCATTACGTTTATGGCCTGTGCTGCAAGATGCCTTGCTTTCCACACCCGTTGCCACTCGCCAAACGTCCCTGACAGCACGTCAGGCAATCGTCGCGTTTGAACACGAAGCAGCGAAAAGCAAGGCACAATTCAATACGCATTTTCGCGACATGGACAATTTACCGCTCGGTGAGACTCCGTTATTGGTGACACAATCTGGGTTTCGCCGCGAAACCAACGGCAATTTCTTTTTGTCGCTACACAACCAACAGAAACAGGGCATTAGTTTGAGCTTAACCACCGACTTGTTGCATTTGTTTTGCAAATTGCTGGAAGATGCTACACGGCAATCGGATTGGGCAATTCCAGCCTTGGTGCAAGAAATGAGTGCACACTCTGCACCATTGGCTGCACATCGCCTAAACTAATGCCCACTCGTGGGGCATTACGGTGTGACAGGTGTATTAAAAAGCACTGACCAGCCATCTAAACGCACCCTTATGCCCCTGTTATTGTGACAGTTATCCGATATAATGCGCCCCATGACACAAGCTACTGCAAACACTACTGTATTAACCCAACTCGCCGAGGTCCTTGAAGCCCGCAAGCAGGCCGAACCGGACAGTTCTTACGTTGCCAAGCTCTACCACAAAGGTTTGGATAGCATCCTGAAAAAAATCGGGGAAGAAGCTACCGAAACGGTTATGGCAGCCAAAGACGGCGAAAAAGATAAAATCGTGTATGAAGTCGCTGACTTGTGGTTTCACACACTGGTATTACTCGCTCAACAAAATCTACACCCTGACGATGTGCTAAACGAACTCGCACGCCGTTTTGGTTTATCCGGTTTGGTTGAAAAAGCTAACCGACCATCGTAACTGTAAGGACGAAACTATGCATTTTAGTATTTGGCAACTGTTGTTGGTTTTGGTCATTGTTGTCCTGCTCTTTGGCACTAAAAAACTACGCAATGTGGGCGGAGATTTGGGCGAAGCCTTGAAAAACTTCAAAAAAGCTGTCAAAGACGGGGACGAAGAGGCTAAACCAGAAGCCCCTACGCAAGTTTCCCAACCCCAAGGGCGTGTGATTGATTCTGAAGCCAAAGAAAAAGACAAAGTGTAGTTGTCTGTGGCAATAACCCCTTGATACACCCCTTAATAATGGGGATAGCGCATGTTTGAAAGCAGTTTCCTTGAAATGCTTCTAATCGGCGTGGTTGCCTTATTGGTAATCGGGCCGGAGCGTTTACCAACCGTTGCCCGCACTGCTGGGCATTGGTTGGGAAAAATTCGCCGTTTTGTTGCGACAACCCGCGCTGACATCGAGCGTGAGTTTCATACCGAAGAGTTGCGTAATATGCTCTACAAGCAGGAAGAAGAGTTACGCAATTTGCGGGTAATGATGGAAGAAAAAGCCCAACAAGTGGAAGACCAAGTACGCAAGGAACTTCAACAACATGACGACCCCAAATGATGGCAACGCCCACGAAGCTGGGTTTAAAGCGTTTCTTGAACACCTCATTGAACTGCGTGATCGGTTATTGCGTGTGGTTATTGCGCTGATTGCGGTGTTCATTCTGCTCACACCGTTCGTGCAGGATTTATACAACTTCCTTTCTGAACCGTTGGTTCGTCACTTGCCTGAAGGCGAAAAGTTGATTGCTATTGGCGTTGCTTCGCCATTTCTGATCCCATTCAAACTGGCTTTAATGGTGGCGTTTTTGATTACGCTGCCCTATACCTTCTACCAAATCTGGGGATTCATCGCACCTGGGTTATACCAGCACGAGAAACGCTTGGTTACGCCGTTGCTACTATCCAGCGTTGCGCTATTTTATATCGGCATGGCATTTGCGTACTTTTTAGTGATCCCAATGATTGCCAAAGCAGCAGTGGCTTTTGCCCCTAGTAATGTGAACCCAACACCAGATATTGCCAGTTATTTGGACTTTACCGTGGCAATGTTTTTGTCATTCGGCTTGAGTTTTGAAACGCCTGTCGCCACGATTTTATTGATCAGCATGGGCGTGGTCAGTGTTGAAACCCTTACTAAAGCGCGTCCCTACATTATCGTGGGTGCGTTCATTATCGGGATGCTACTCACCCCACCGGATGTGGTGTCGCAGACCATGATGGCTATTCCCATTTGGTTATTGTTTGAACTGGGTCTATTCCTAAGCAAGACTTTTGACAAACATCTGGAACGTTTCCGAGTGGACAAAGACGCGCATTATGCAGCAATGGATGCTCAAGCAGAGCTGGAATTTAAACAAGCTGAAGCAGACATCCAACGTTTGGATAACAAAACGTCTGACAATAAATAAACCACCACACTGATTGAATTATTGATTGAAAGTGCATTAGACCGAGGTTGCTGTGAAACAAACTAACGCGCCACGCCGTAAAACCCTCCTAGTGATTTTGGACGGTTTCGGCGTTAATCCGAGCAAAAAATACAATGCGGTGTACGAAGCCAACACCCCTAACTTAGACCATTATTTCGGCAGTAACCCGCACACCACGCTGCAAGCTTCAGGGCGTTCGGTGGGTTTACCCGATGGGCAAATGGGCAACTCCGAAGTCGGGCACATGACCATTGGCTGCGGATCGGTGTTAAAACAAGACTTGGTACGCATTGACGATGCGGTGGAAGACCGTAGTTTGTTTGAAAATGCCGCGTTAGTGGATGCTTTAAACGCTGCCAAAGCGGCGAAACGCCCACTGCATTTGATCGGTTTACTGTCCGACGGCGGCGTACACAGCCACATTAACCACGTTGTCGCTTTAATGCAGGCGTGTCATGCAGCGGGAGTGAAACCCGTGCTGCACGCCATTACGGACGGGCGCGACACCGCCCCGAAAGCCGCTCGCCCATTCGTGAGCCGCATAGTCGACACCATCAAAGAAACGGGCGGTGAAATCGCCACCATTAGCGGACGTTTCTATGCAATGGATCGCGACAAACGTTGGGAACGCACCAAACTGGCGTGGGATGCATTGGTATTAGGGCAAGGCGTTGCCGCCGCTGGCCCGCTTTCTGCGATTGACGACGCTTACGCAGCAGGTGAAACCGACGAATTTATTAAACCGCGCATCATGCCAAATGCCGATTTAATCCAAAGCGGTGATCAAGTTTTATTCTTCAACTTCCGTAATGACCGCCCCCGCCAAACCTCGGAAGCTTTGGCAATGGCAGATTTCACAGGGTTTGATCGTGGCGATTTCCAACCCGTCAAACTCACCACCATTACCCTGTATGACAGCAAATACGGCGTGCCTGTGATGTTCCCACCCGAACGCCCCAACACTAACCTTGCACAAACCATTAGCGAAGCAGGTTTAACGCAATTTCATTGTGCGGAAACCGAAAAATACGCGCACGTTACCTTCTTCTTCAACAGCGGACGTGAAACCCCGTATGATGGCGAAGAACACCAAGTGATTCCTTCACCGAATGTCGAAACCTACGACCTGAAACCGGAAATGAGTGCGCCCGAAGTTGCCGACGCGACCATTGCAGGCATGGGCAAAGGTTACGATTTCATGGTGGTGAATTTCGCCAATGGCGACATGGTGGGTCACACCGCCGTCGGTAATGCCGTGGTGCAAGCCGTCGAAGCCTTAGACCGTGAAGTCGGGCGCGTGTTGGATGCAGCAATGGCGCACGAATATTCAGTGATTCTGACATCCGACCACGGCAACTGCGACGAATACCTCGACCCGCTCAGCGGCGAACCCAATACACAACACACGGTTTACCCTGTTCCTTGCTTGGTTATCGACCAAGTGAACTGGCGTTTATCCACCGATGGCGGCTTAAGCAACCTTGCCCCCACCGTGCTGCAACTAATGGGTATCCCCAAACCCGCAGGCATGAAGGGTAAATCCTTACTGCTGGAAGAAATCGCAGCAGGCACAACCCCAGCCGCTTACCAGTAATACCAACTTGAGCGAGAGTTCAGCCTCTCGCTTTGGTAGATGGGACTCAATTCGCCCGCTTAATCAGTTGTGCCATATTCCACAAACTGGGCACATATTCGACCGCTGCCCGCATGGAACGGTCGCCCTTATTTTTCTGGTAAGTGCTATACAAGCGATGGTAGAAGTTTGAGAAATTCGGCTCAATGCCTTCCGCTTCTAAGTCTGCCATCATGCGTTTGACATTGCCTGCACCCCAGTTGAAAGCGACAAATGTCAGTAGCCATGCGTCACTTTCGGAATATTTAGCCACATTCGCAAAATAAAAATGGTAACGGTGAAGGTGAACCTGAGCCGCTTCCGTGCTCAATTTCGGGTCAGCCCGAACCTCATCAATATCACCCGTGCGCACAGCGGCAGAAACATAATCCAGAGTTTGGATTTCCTTAATCACATCAGGTACGAATTGCCAATAACCATAATCACCCTCTTTGCGCCCTTTCTTGCCATGCCATTGTGACTCGAGATACGGAATCAGCATTACCGTGTCGGGCATTCCTTTTAAATCCATTGTACTGACGAAATCATAGGAACGTCGGAATGCGTCATTATAGATGTTTGTTCCATTATCATCCCGCCACTGGATTTTATTTCGAGTACGCGCGGTGACTTTCAAAAAATCTTCTTTCCCCTTGCCTTCCAAGGCGTTTTTTAGGAAAAAGTCGAACAATGCATGATGCTTATCCGCTAGTTGTGCCAACGAAGGCTTAGCCGCGACTTTGTACGCGACTTGATGCCACGCGGGTTTTTCGATGGCATAACCATTACCCGTCATAACAAAGCAGAACAGGGCAATCCCCCAAGAAACCGTGTAGTGCGACTGAAACATTGGCTTACATTATCTTTTATGTACACAACAGGAGCTTATTCTAGCAAAGAAAACCTTTCCTCACTTATGATGAGTTCCACCTAATTCTACATAAGTGACACGGGTATGGAACGTTACCGAGTAATTATAGCGGGTATTTGTGCTTTGGTACTGACAGTGGGTATTGCACGTTTTGCATACACGCCCTTGCTACCAATCATGCAACAACAGGCGGATTTATCACCTTTAGCGGGCGGTTGGTTAGCCACTGCAAACTACATGGGCTATATCAGTGGCGCGATTTTAGCCGCAATGACCAGCGATTTGCATCGCAAATTTGTGTTTTATCGGGTTGGATTGATCCTTGCGGTGCTCAGTACTTTAGCAATGGGCATGACACAAAACCTCGGTATTTGGGTGGTATTGCGTTACGTTTCTGGCTTCTCCAGTACTACGGGATTATTACTTGCTTCTGGGTTGATTATGAATTGGCTGATTCGCCACCAACATAAACCGGAATTAGGCTTGCACTTCACAGGATTAGGATTAGGTATTGTGGTATCGGGTCTAGCAGTTGCTCTCATGTCGTCTCATACATCTTGGGATCAACAATGGCTGTATCTGGGTATACTGGGGCTTACCTTATTGATTCCTGCGTGGTTGTGGGTACCACATCCGGCACAAGCACACATGTACACTACGACACCACAGGCTGTTCCGCCATCCTCTCGGACCATGATGTTGTTGGTCGCCGCGTATTTTTGTGCAGGGTTTGGTTATGTGGTGAGTGCAACGTTTATTGTGGCTATTTTGGAAAAATTTCCTGTATTCACAGGTAAAGGTAGCTGGGTATGGGTCATCGTTGGTTTAGCGGCAATGCCTTCGACCTTTGTTTGGGATCGCCTAGCAACATGGCTGGGGCAGAGTACTGCTTTATTATTGGCGTATGGTTTGCAAATTGTGGCAATCATTTTGCCCGCGCTTAGCCAAGATTTATGGGTGAATTTGTTCGGTGCAATGCTTTATGGCGGTACATTTGTGGGGATCGTCAGCCTGATGCTATCGATTGTGGGGCGTTATTTCCCCGCTAATCCCGCCAAAGCGATGGCTCGTTTAACAGTCAGTTATGGTATTGCGCAAATTCTTGCCCCTGTAATAACGGGCTACTTAGTGACAATTACCCACAGTTATCAAAGCCCATTATTCATCGCAGCAGCCTTTATGATTATTGGTATGTATTTGATTGTATTGATGCATCGCCATGTACATCAACACAACATTCCTACCACTTAACGGTCATTAGCTTGTTGTGAAAACTCGCTATGCGGTAAGCTGCCCATGAACGATACAAAGACAATCAAAGGAAGAGAAGATGCAATTTTTTGTCGACACAGGTGACCTCAACGAAATCAGCGCATTAGTCGCCACAGGCATGGTGGATGGCGTAACCACTAACCCATCACTCGTCGCCAGTTCGGGTAAAAACTTTGTTGAATTGGTTCGCGACATTTGCCAAATCGTCCCAGGACATGTTAGCGCGGAAGTTTTGGCAATAGATCACGCAACCATGATGAAAGAAGCCGACATTTTGCGCAATATTGCAGATAATGTCTGCATTAAAGTGCCCTTAACCGTCGATGGCCTGAAAACCTGTAAAGCCTTAAGCGCGGAAGGTACAGCCGTCAATGTCACCTTATGTTTCAGTGCATTACAGGCATTGTTAGCAGCGAAAGCTGGCGCAACTTACGTCTCACCGTTTATTGGACGGTTGGACGATGTGGGCGAATCGGGTATGCAGTTGATCCGTGACATTGTAAGCATCTACGACAACTACCCCGAATTTAAAACCCAAGTTTTGTCCGCTTCTGTGCGTAGCCCTAGCCACGTTTTAGAATCCGCAATGGCTGGCGCACACGTTGCTACCTTACCTCCGAAAATCTTGTGGCAGTTGTATAACCACCCACTCACCGATAAAGGCTTAGCCGCTTTTATGAAAGACTGGGAAAAAACCGGACAAACCTTGCTGTAGTTTTCTGCCCACCGTACAAGGGTTTGAAACAGTTACCACAAAATATACTCAAATCTATCCAAGATTATTCATTCTGAATAGATTACAAAGATCAGTGAGCATCTACGCCGTGAGTTACACGGCGTATGCCCAAAATCCGGTTTTGCCCTTGTGCGATACTGCCCGTGCTATCCGTGTTGCGCCTGCCATGCTGCGATAGCCCGCTGCGCATACCCATCCAATTCGGTTGGCGGACGTGTCCAAGTGTAATTTTTTTTAATAACCCGCGCAGGAATACCTACCGCAAGCGACTGTGCAGGAATTGGCTTGGTTACAATTGAGCCAGCACCAATGATTGCACCGTTACCCACCGCCGCATTTGGCATAAGCGAACAATCCCTACCCAACCAAACATGATTCCCTAACCTGATTGTTCTAAACGTATCGTTCACAATTTTCCCAGCAGCAATATCCACAATGCCGTGTTGATCCGCCGATTGAATCAGAATCCCATCGGAAAACATACAATCTTCACCACAAACAAAAGCCGAGTTATTGCAAACAATAACAACCTGATTTGCAGTTGTGCGTGGCCCAATAACAATCGAACTATTACGCCATAATCGCAAATGATAAGTACCAGCGGACTGATCACCAAAATCAATATTTGCATCGTCACTTGCCAGCATAATATGGATATTACCCGATTTACATTTGAGAGAAAGCTTAAACCTAAAGAGTTTAGGCTTTTCTCCAATGTGTAATATTTTCAGCTTTAGGCGATTGTTTTCCAATGCAGCTAAAGCCACATCACTTAATAATAATTCGCATGACGAATCGAAAGTACCCGTGACATCTACTTTTGGTGGTAATGCATCAAAACGATAACTGTTCATAATTCCCCTATTCTAATTTATGTATTTCAACTTAACATTGATACACCCACACCTAAATGATTAAAAATCTACAACGAATAGGAAGGGTTAATTGTTTCTATCAACCATTCCCAAATGCAGTATTTTGATAGATCACTAACGATGTGCAGATGCTGTGCATGATACCAGAAAATCCCCCTGACTGGATCAAACCACTAATATACAAGCGGCATTCAATCAACAGATTTACACTTGCTAAACTGAAGACCAATAGTATACCAATCACAAATAAAATAGAAGAAAATAATTAGCGTATAAAAATAATATTGGGTAATTAGGATTTTATGAGGTGTTCGAGGCTAGAAACTGAA
>CAZTUZ010000090.1:0-10473 GCA_964617055.1 uncultured Thiothrix sp. | reverse complement strand
GGTAAAACGCCGATCTTTTAACGCATTCAGCAGACGTACTTGGCTTTCAAGATCAAGTTCGTAAATCTCCGCCAAGAACAACACACCACCATTGGCTTCGTCCAGCAAGCCATAATGCACTTTGCCGTGTTCTTCCACCCCAAACAAACGATTACTCAATGAGGTCGCCGCGCTATTAACCGATGACAAAGCTGCGCGTACAAAAGGGCGGTCTTTACGCGCACTGCGTGAATGGATATAGCGTGCGAAAGATTCCTTGCCTGCACCAGGTTCGCCGTACAACAACAAGCAAGTATCGTGTAATGCCAAACGTTTAGCCTGTTCGCGCAAACGCTGCATAGTGGCACTCGAACCAATCGGCTCTTGAATACCCACCATCTGTTTACGCAGACCACGATTTTCTTGTTCTAGCTGACTGGTGCGCAATGCATTGCTGATAGTGAGCAACATTTTGGCTAAGGACAATGGCTTTTCGATAAAATCATAAGCCCCTAGCTTGGTCGCTTCGACAGCGGTTTCAATCGTGCCATGCCCTGACATCATGATGACAGGGCAGCACAGGGCATTGTTTTCCCGCCATTCTTTGAGCAGGGAAATGCCATCCTGCCCCGGCATCCAAATATCCAGCAATACCAAATCTGGTTTGCGGCTGCGGTGCATTTCACGGGCGCGTTCGGCGTTTTCTGCGACAACGACGCGATAGCCTTCATCTTCCAGAATCTCGCTGACAAGCTGACGAATATCGGGTTCGTCATCCACGACCATAATGTATTGTGCTGTCATTATCCCTGCTCCTTCTCTGCTTGTGCATCTAATGGGAAACGTATACTCAGCATTGCGCCGCCAGCCTCATGATTACGCGCACTCAAGTGACCTGCATGTTCTTCGACTATCTTTTTCACAATAGCGAGGCCTAAACCCGTGCCTTTGTGTTTCGTGGTCACATACGGCTCGAATAAACGCGGCAACAAATCCGGCGGAATACCCGCCCCATTATCCTGAATCGTCAACAACGCCTGCGCTTGTGCGGTTTGACGTTGGGTTGTAATCGTTATTACGCCGTCTTGCCCGCGATCTTCCAATGCTTCTAGCGCATTTTTGATCAAATTCACCAATAACTGACGAATGCGGTTAATATCCAAACGCAAAGGCGGTAACTCATCGTCTAATTGTAGCTGAATGCGCGTCCGACCTTCATTTAAACGATACAAATCGGTCACTTCATGAATCAATTGATTTAAATCCACCCGTTGCAAGTGCAAACTCGGTGCTCGCGCATACTGACTGAACGCATTCACCATCGATTTCAAAGCATCGACCTGTTGAATAATGGTATTGGTCATGCGCTTGAGGAAATTTGCCGAGTCCTCGCTTAACTCACCTGCTAGTTTGCGCGTTAATCGTTCGGCTGACAATTGAATCGGGGTCAATGGAT
This sequence comes from uncultured Thiothrix sp., assembly GCA_964617055.1. Classification (GTDB taxonomy): domain Bacteria; phylum Pseudomonadota; class Gammaproteobacteria; order Thiotrichales; family Thiotrichaceae; genus Thiothrix. The sequence goes on along the minus strand of CAZTUZ010000090.1, from coordinate 9,038 downwards.
TCTTAATTTCATGTGCTAATCGCCGCGCCACTTCACCCCATGCGGCATCATGTTCGGCTTGAATCAGATCCGTGACATCATCAAACACCAAAACCGAACCCAACGCCCCTTCCACCACCGTCGCCGCTGGCAACGCCGCGCCACGACAAACCAACAACACCCGCCCTTCTTGGGTATCTAAACCGATTTCTGCTTGCCATTCGGCATCGGGTTTTGTTTGCGGTAAATGTGGGCTGACCGCTGTCCAAAAAGGTTGTAAACAAGGGGTCAGGTGCACCACATCGTGTAATGTTTTGCCCACGCCCTCCTTAACCGCAATTTGCAGCACATCACTAGCGGCTGTGTTCATACGCCGAATCACACCGTTTTCATCTAGCGTTACCACACCCGATGATAAATGTTCCAACACCACATGCAGATAATCATGTTCCTGTTGCAATTGGCGACGCGCTTGTTCGCGCTCTTGACGTGCATCGGAAAGCCGTTTAGTCATGGTATTAAACGAACGTGCCAACATACTGAAATCGTCACGATCTGATACGGGTAATTTCTTATCCAAATCCCCTGCTGCTACCGCCAACGTCCCTTCCACTAGCGTGCGAATCGGCTGGGTTAAACGCCGTGAAAACACAAACGCCACTGATAGCGCAAACGACAACGTAATCACCATCACCAACAATAAAGTTAGACGGAATGCATCTTTTAATAACTCACGCTGGTAATTAAAACTTTTAAAACTACTACTAGCATCTTCCAAACTAGCTGTTAGTTCACGCCATTTATCCGACACAGGAAATAACGCGGTTAAAATCCCCACCTTTTGGTATTCACCATAACTAACCCGCAATGCCACCCGCGAAAACAAATTCTCATCACCAACGGGTTCAAGGTGATAATAATTATCATCATTGGACAAACTCATGGCACGAAATAATTCCCGCGCTGGAAAATGCGGTACGAGCGTACCCGTTCCAGCGACACTCACCGCTTCTATACGCTGATCATCACTCAGCAATACGACTTCCTGCGCCCCCGTATCGGTGACAAATTGATCCAGTTGCATTTGTAAATCCACACGGAGTAACTGCTCATTTTGCACCACCACAGCCAAACGGCGTAACTCCACCAAATGCTGGCGACTCATAGCGTCCAAGGAAATTTGTGCCAACTCTACTGCATCGTCTAAACCACCGCCAAACTGTGCGGATGATTCAAACCAGCGATCAATACGCTTCCCAATAAAATTCATGGAAAACAATGACACAATGACGGTTGGCAATAAAGTTAAAACCAAAAAACCCGTCATTAAGCGCAAGGTAAAACGCGAACCTGCCTGTTGCGTGCGCCACTGATACAAGACACTAGCGAGGTTAAACAGAATAATGGCGGTTAAAACCACTAACACGCCACCATTTAAATACAGTTGCCACTCTTCATAACGCCCTGCCATTTGTGGGCTAATGGTGGACATATTCAGCAGGGTCAGGGAAATGACCAGCATGATCAACAAAATCAGCAGTGGCAACCATTGCCACATGGCTTTTTTTAGGGTATCGGCCACATGACTCCTTCACTTTCCAGCGAATAACGATCAGAAAATAACGATTGAACTTGTAAGGGTAATTCTAACGATTGTGGTTTGAGCTTCGCGCTAACAAAAATCGCCGCATCATTATGACGTGCATTAGCAGGTAAAGCAGGTAATGGGTAATTTTTTAATGTCCCCATTTTCTCCAAGGCCGAAACAAGGGTTGGGAAATTCCAATGTTCGTTGGTATCCAAGCGAACCAACTGATAATGCTGACTCAATGAATGGTATTTCAATTCTGTTTTGACTTTATCCAACGACTTACTGGCATTCCACCACCAAGCATTATGCCATTCCAAATCAAAACGGATTTCACCTTCCAAGGTCATACCGTTAAGCAACCCTTCGCGCAGGTACTCATTCAACTGGTAGCTTAATCTCACATTAGCCAATAGGGTGTTTTTTTGCTGTTCCGAATCCGGTTGAATCGAAAACTCTTGAAACGCAATACCTGCACCCGCTGCTCTCACGGAAAAGCCTAACAACAAGATAAGCAGCCCGACGACTAACCATTGAGACCAGCGACATTTAACAGGTATTACCATTTTCAAACACCTCGTATTGTTGATTTTCTTAACAGTGCATAATAGAACCCATCCATACCCGCATCGCTTGGCAAAATTTGCCGCCCTACCGACACGGCACGACCCCATTCGCCTGACAATGCAACACATTCTGCATCCGCTTGCTGCGCCAAAAAGCTTGCTATTTGATGTGCATTTTCATCCGGCAAAATCGAACACGTTGCATACAGTAACAAACCATCAGGCTTTAAAGTTGACCACAAAGCATGTAACAAACGCGCCTGTTCTTGTTGTAATGCAGCAATATCCGTATCCCGCCGCAACACTTTAATATCGGGATGCCGCCGCATAACACCTGTTGCAGAACAAGGCGCGTCCAGCAAAATACGGTCAAACGCTTTGCCATCCCACCATTGACCGACATCCCCCGCATCCGCCGCGATAACCGTCGCTGTTAAGTTTAGACGCTGTAAATTTTCGTGCACACGCTGTAAACGTGCTTCACTGCTATCCAACGCGGTTAAGTGCAAATCAGCGGTACGTTCTAATAAGTGTGCAGTTTTCCCACCGGGCGCGGCGCACGCATCCAGCACACGCATCCCTGCTTCACACGGCAATAACCACGCGGCTAATTGCGCCGCTGCATCTTGTACCGATACCGCACCTTCTGCAAAGCGGGGTAACTGTTCCACCCCCACGGCTTTGTGCAGTACCAGCGCGGAAGGAACAGCCTCCAGCGTTTCGGCACTAATCCCTGCCGCGAGTAGCTCCGCCAAATACGCTGCTGTCATGCCTTGTTGCTGATTCACCCGCAAGGTCATGGGTGCATGGGTATTACTAGCTGCTAAAACGTTTTGCCAGTCGTTTGGCCATGCCTCACGAATCCGTGCCAATAACCATGCAGGAATAGCGTAACGAGCGGTATCCTGTTGATCGACCTTCGCCAATACGTTTACCTGTTCGCGCAAAAAGTTACGCAATACGCCATTCACCAATTTTTCCGCCCACTGTTTGCGCAGTTTTTTGACGGCTTTAACGGTTTCATTCACCGCTGCATGATCGGGCGTGCGCTGGTAAATCAGTTGGTACAAACCAATGCGTAATAAACATTCGACATCTTTATCCGCCGCTTTCATCGGTTTGCTGAGCAATTGCGTCAAAATCGCACTGATTCGCTCATGCCAACGCAAACTACCAAAACACAAATCACGCAATAACGCTTGATCTTGCGGCACAACTTGTTGCACCGTGGGCTGTTGTAAGGCTTCGGTGAGCGATTCACCGCCATAAATCACCTGCTGCAACACCCGCGCAGCGACGGCACGCACACTCACAACTGCACCCCAAGTAAAGAACGCCCATTGAGAAATTGCGCCGCATCCAAGCGTTTCCCACCAGGTAACTGCAAGCTCAAAATGCGTAGCACACCATCGCCCGTTTGCACATCAATCCCCGCCTTACCTTCCGCAATCACCGTTCCAGCAGGTACAGCTTGGGACGGCACACTATCCACCACGCTGGAAGCAAAAATCCGCATTGCCTGCCCTTGGTAATGGGTAAACGCCGTCGGGTAAGCGTCGAAAGCACGAATCATGCGGTCGATTTCCACCGCTGCTTTATGCCAGTCGATTTCGGCTTCGGCTTTGGTCAGTTTGTGCGCGTAATTGGCGAGTGCATCGTCTTGCACTTGTGGTTGCAATTGCCCCGCCACTAACAAATCCAAGGTATGCAGTAATGCCGTTGCGCCCTGCGCGGCGAGTTTGTCGTGAATGCTTTGCCCACCGTCTTGCGCGGTAATCGGGCATTCGGTTTTGTAGAGCATATCGCCCGTATCCAAGCCAGCCGCCATTTGCATAATGGTCACGCCCGTCATGCTGTCACCCGTTTGGATGGCGCGTTGAATCGGTGCAGCCCCACGCCAACGCGGTAATAACGAGCCATGAATGTTCAAACAGCCGTAACGCGGAATATCCAATACCACTTGCGGGAGAATCAGCCCATACGCCGCCACGATCATCACATCCGGCGCGTAAGCACGCAGTTTGTCTTGCTCTTCCACGGCTTTCAGGGACAGCGGCTGTTCGACGGGAATCCCAGCATCCACCGCGACTTGTTTCACCGCGCCAAATACCAGTTTACGCCCGCGTCCGGCAGGGCGGTCGGGTTGGCAATACACCGCGACGACTTCGTGCTCTGAGGCAATCAAAGCCTGTAAAGCCGGAACAGCAAACTCCGGCGTGCCTGCATACACAATTCGCAAGGTAAGACTCCCTGTCGGTTTAATCAGCGATGGAACTAGCACGGCGGCTACGCGGTTCGGGTTTTACGCCACCTTTAACGTGTTCTTTTTCCCATTTCTCAAGTTTTTTACGCACGCGCTGCTGTTTTAAAGTGGATAAATAATCAACAAATAATTTGCCCTGCAAATGATCCATTTCGTGTTGAATGCAAATTGCCAATAAACCATCTGCCTGTAATTCAAACGCTACACCATCACGATTTAAGGCGCGAACCGTTACCTGTTCTGCCCGTGTCACTTTGTCATAATAATCCGGTACGGATAAACAGCCTTCTTCGTGTTCAACCGAACCCGCTTTTTGCACGATTTCAGGATTAATAAACACCAACGGCTCATTGCGTTCTTCAGAAATATCCATGACCACAATTTGCTGCTGGATATTGACTTGGGTAGCGGCTAAACCAATACCTTTAGCGGCGTGCATGGTTTCAAACATATCATCGACCACACGCTGCACGCTTGCATCTACTTGAGCAACAGGGACGGCCTTTTTGCGTAAACGCGGGTCTGGATGATGTAAAATCGTTAATAGGGTCATTAGTAAATACCGAAAATCCAAAACTTTTGAGTGCTTTTGAGTCTCTAGTTTACCATAGCGGCACAACCCAAACATCCAACACATAATAACGACAAGGATACCACCCATGCGGCATTCCCTTTCCTTGCTATGGAAAACGCTGTTATTGAGTACAGCTTCTAGCGTCATGCTCAGCGCTTGTGGTGCAAACACACCCACAAAAACGACACCCGACCCGTATGACCGCTATTATGGCCAAGCAACTTCCACACAAGATACGGCATTCACACCCGATATTGTGGTAAACCCTTCTGCCCCGCAGACTTATGTTGTACAAAAAGGCGATACACTATGGAGCATAGCACAAAAATTCCTCAGCACACCGTGGTACTGGCCGGAAGTTTGGGATCACAACCAAACGATCCGTAATCCACACTTACTTTACCCAGGTGACATTCTCACCTTGGATTACGCAGGCAATGCAGGCGACAAACTCATGCCACAAATTCGCGTCGAACGCCGAGGCGAAGGCGAGCCGATTGCCACACTCACCCCATTTTTGCTGTACCCGCGTGTTTTGGATGCAGCCACCATCAACAATGCACCGTATATTCTGGCCTCACGCGATGACCACCACCTAATCAGCAATGGCGAAACCATCTATGTGAAAAACTTACGCGGCGCACAACAGGGCAATCGTTTTGCCTTCTTCCATCCCAATGGTGAATTACGCGACCCCAAAACAGGCCAAACGCTCGGGCACGAAGTCACCTACGGCGGTTATGGGCGTGTTGAACGTGTCGACAACCCTTCTACCATGAAAGTCTTGGAAACCGTGCGCGAAATCCGTGCGGGGGATCGCGTTTTAGCCCCGATTGACGAAATGGCTAATTTGGGCGCGACGATTCACGCACCGACCAGCAAAGTTCGCGCTGATATTGTGAAATTATTCGATGCCGAAGTGTACAGTGGTGATTACATGATCGTCGTGATTAACAAAGGAACGCGGGATCGCATGGAAGTCGGCTATACATTAGGCATTTACGCCCAAGGAAAAACCATTACAGACCCGAATCAACACTACACAGCACCGCATTCTGGCATGACCAAACCCATTAATACGCCATTACCGCCAGAAAAAGTTGCCAATTTGGTGCTGTATAAAGTTGAAAATAATGTCAGTTACGGTTTAATCATGAATAATGCACGCGAAGTTAAAAACCACTATCAAATCGGAAATCCCTAAGCTTGCCCTTATTGCCACTACCACCAACGGTTTTACGATGACACAAACGTCACTATCTGATTCTGAAATTCGCGCTCGCCTGCATTTCTGGCGGGCAAAAGGTATTGGGCCATCCAGTATACGGCGCATTGTAGAACACTTTGGTGGTGCGGCTGACGCTTTAAAAGCAGGGGATCACGCTCTGTTAGCAGCAGGACTTAAACCAGAAGGTATTGCCGCATATCGTGCACAAGCGCAGGACGCAGCAATACCCGATTGGCAATGGTTAAACGCCAGCAACCAACACCACATTCTCACTCCCGAAGACAGCCGTTACCCCGAACTGCTCAAACGCATTCGCACCGCGCCACCACTGCTATTCGTCTTGGGTAATGCAGATTTACTCAATGACCCGCAAATTGCGGTGGTCGGCACGCGCAACCCCACGCAAGGCGGCAAAGACAATGCACGCGCTTTTGCTGCGCATTTCGCTGCCAATGGTTTAACCGTCACCAGCGGTTTAGCGGTGGGTGTGGATGCTTACGCGCATGAAGCCGCTCTGGATAATGGTGGGCATACGCTCGCCGTGGTGGGCAATGGTTTAGACATTATCTACCCATTACGCAATCGCAGGCTGGCGGAACGCATGGTCGCTAATGGCGCGATTGTATCCGAATTTCCGATTGGTACAGCCGCCTTACCACAGCATTTCCCACGGCGTAACCGCATTATTAGTGGCATGAGTTTTGGCGCATTGATTGTCGAAGCCGCCCTGCAAAGCGGCACACTCACCACTGCCCGCCATGCAATGGAACAAGGGCGCGAAGTGTTTGCGATTCCAGGTTCGATTCATAATCCACTGGCACGCGGTTGTCATCATTTAATCAAACAGGGCGCGAAATTGGTGGAAACCGCCAATGACATTTTGGAAGAAATCGCCCCGCAACTTACCGCCTATTTACAACAAGATAGCCAGCCTTCTCGCTCTGTTGTGCCTACCCTACTGAGTGCTGAAGACTGCACTAGCGAACTTGACCCTGATTACGCCTGCGTGCTTAACACCTTAGGTCATGAACCGCTACCGATTGACCAGATTATCCTGAACACAGGCTTGACCGCTGAAGCAGTTTCATCCATTCTGCTTATGCTGGAACTACAGGGCTTTGTAGCAGCGTGTGGTGGTGGGCACTACATGCGGTTGGGGCCGGGAAACGGGAACTGATGAAAGAAAACACACTGGATGTCCTTTTCTACCTTTTCGATAACTATCCTGAAATGGGCGACAATTTGCCGGAAGATCGCGCTTCGATGCACGGTTATTTACAGGATGCAGGTTTTCTCAATAGCGAAATTACCCGCGCATTCGACTGGTTAGAAAGCCTAGGGGACGAAGCCGCACGGGTAGAAATGACCATGCGTACCTCTGCGACTCGCATTTTTTCGGTGGAAGAACGGCGTTGGTTGGATGGTGAATGCCAAGGCTATTTGATGTTCCTCGAACAAGCAGGCGTGATTAGTCCCGAAGCCCGCGAACAAATTTTAGACCGAGTATTAGAGTTACAAGACGAAGATTTCAACCTCGACCGCCTCAAATGGGTGGTGTTAATGGTACTGATTAATCGCCCCGAAGAAGGCAATAGTTTTTTCTGGGCAGAAGGCCTAAGCGTTTATGGCGGCTCACCCGTCTTACATTGATTCTACTCTAGTCGCTTTTTCGGACATCGAAACGTCATTCACCCTACTGGCAGCTTGTGGCATCATACCGCTTTTGAATTAGTAACGAGCAACGCATTGCCATGACAAGCAACCCTAATTGGTTCACTGAATTATCCGATTCCGGCACGATTTTCGGGCTGGAATTAACTGACGCGGCGAAAATCCACGAAGAACAAACGCCATTCCAAAAGCTCGAAATTTACGACACCACCACGTTCGGCAAATTAATGACGCTGGACGGCTGCACGATGGTCACAACCCGCGACAACTTCGTTTACCACGAAATGATGGCGCACCCTGTATTATTCAGCCACCCTGCACCGAAACGGGTGTGCATCATTGGTGGCGGCGACTGCGGTACATTGCGCGAGGTGTTGAAACACCCTGAAGTCGAATCCGTTATCCAAATCGACATTGACGAGCGCGTGACCCGCGTCAGCGAAATTTACTTCCCCGAATTGTGCGAATCCAACAACGACCCGCGCGCCACCTTAGCGTTTGAAGACGGCATTGCGTGGATTAACAATGCCCCCGCAGGTTCGTTAGATGTGTTGATCGTCGACAGTACCGACCCCGTAGGTCCTGGTGCTGTATTGTATAGCGAAGAATTTTTCCGTGGCTGCTGGCGTGCATTAGGCGACAACGGTTTGTTGGTACAACAAAGCGAATCGCCGTTGGTTCACGCCGAAAAAATCATTAAACCGATGCACGATACCATGCGCCAAGCAGGTTTTAGCGACGTAACGCTGCATCAATTCCACCAAGTTTGTTACCCAACAGGCTGGTGGAGCTGCACCATTGCTGCAAAACAAGGCAATGTCTCCTTCTCACGCCAAGCCGCAGCAGAACAACTCAGCTTTGTCACGCAATACTACAATGCCGCGATTCACACTGGCAGCGCGGCATTACCACAATTCCTAAAAACACTGTTAGCACGCTAATAGCCCCCCTTCTCCAAAAGCTGTCTCAAAAGGACAGCTTTTTTTATTTGCGCAGATGATCTAGCCCAGCAAACTCGGACACCCCAAGAAGTGAGTACACTAGACTCGACACTTGAGGTAAAAGATGAAACCAAGCAAACCAACCACCAAGCCCTACACACGCCGTTCCGCAAGCTACAAAGAGGAAGCCCTGAAACTGGCAGAGCGCATCGGTTACGCAGAAGCAGC
>CAZTUZ010000089.1:0-10553 GCA_964617055.1 uncultured Thiothrix sp. | reverse complement strand
CCCGAAATTGAGATTGCTTGTTCTGCCGATGTTGAACAGGAATACTACCGTTTTCAGGATCTTTTACCTCAATCAGCCAGAATTGCTTTTCCCATTCCACTACAAAATCGACCGATTTCATGGCTTGAGATAAACCATGAGCTGGCGTATCAAGTTTGATTGCCCGTTTTGCTTTGGAAAAGTCGAAATACAGGTCAGCTTCCCGCCATTGAGGGTTTTGTTCCCACGGCAGCATCAGGCATCCCCCAGCGAACGCTTGATCTCAAGGTCATACAGGCGCAGGTACTCTTCAGCAATTTTATTGGGTTTGATGTCGCGATAGCTTTCAGCCATGTGAGGAATAACACCGCCGTCCGTGTTTTCCAAGGCGAAGAAGCGGGTAGGAACATGCCCCTTCTGGAAGTCCAGTTCGCGCAGGAAAGCGTAGTTGTGGGTTGCAATGAAAATTTGAACACCACTATCAGCAAGCATCAATAGAACCTTGACCACATCCTGCATCAGCGAGGGGTTGAGGTTAGATTCGGGTTCATCCCAGAACAGGGTATTGTTGGCGGCAATCGAACCGTTGCGGATGAGTTGCCAAATCAAGGCAAGCTTGCGATGACCTTCTGCAACTAGGTGCATGGTACGGCTGCCGACTTGGAAAGTGTCGCCTTGAATGGAAACTTTCCCTCCAATCACCTGTTCCAGTAATGCTAGCAATGCTTGTTGTTTTTCGTCGCTTTTACGCTGTGAAGGTAGGTATGCCTGCTTGATGACATCGTAATAAACTTCATCAAACGTAAGGTCGTATTTATCGTACAGAGAAATAAAACCAGGGGCGAACGATAATACTTCTTTGGCAGGAATGTACACAGGGGATTGTTCTACTTGCCAATGCGATTTGTAGGGAATAGTAGGTATGATACGACCATAGCCGTACAATTTTACATCACACACTTGATCCTGCCATGCAACCCTGATTGCTGTCTCGCCAGATATGGATGTTTCACGTCTTAAACCTGTCAAGCGTTTGTCACTTGGACGAAATACATTCTCTAGTTTATTGCCTAACGCTATATCATCATGCCCACACATTTGTAAGCAATACAACAGCTTCAGTAGGTGTGTTTTACCCGTACCATTCGCGCCAACGAGTACATTAATGCCCGATGCCCAATCGAAGCTGGCTTGCTCGAAGACGGTAAATTTTTCTACTTCAAGTCGTGTAAACATTCGGTATTCCTTGGCTATTCTTCTTGCGGTGGCGCGTGCTTTCCATTAAGGGTATAACAACCGCATGAGTCTTGGAAAAACATTTTAACGGAGGTCTGTCTGATAAAGTCGCCCATACTCACCAACGACGACATGGGTTTCGACCTAACCGCCACGCAGGAGCAGGCGTGGATTGATGTCATCCACAAGATGGATGAAACCTATGCGGATTTACTGCACTATCAGGTGGAATTGGAAAGCAAAAACGCCGCCCTCGAAGAAGCGCAACAATTCATTACCAGCATTGAAGCCGCCATGACCGACGTATTGATTGTGTGCGATTTCCAAGGGCGGATTCAGCGCGTCAATGCAGCACTGGAACGCATTGTTGGCAAAACCTCCGCCGAATTACTGCATCAACCGTTGCAAACCCTGTTTACACACGAATGCTTACCCTTGGTAAACAGTTTCCAGCAGAAAATCCGCGCAACCGCGATTCACGACTGCGAGCTTAGCTTACGCGGTGCAACCGAATCCGTGTTATTGGCAATGAACTGCACCTCACGCATCGACGCACGCGGACGCATCGAAGGCATGGTGTTAATGGGGCGACCCGTCGGCGAATTACGCAAAGCCTTTCACGCCTTGCATGAAGCGCATCAGGAATTGCAACGCACTCAACAACAATTGATTAGCGCGGAAAAAATGGCGGCATTGGGGCGATTGGTTGCCGAAGTCGCGCACGAACTCAATAACCCCATCAGTTTCGTTTACGCCAATATGCACGCCATGCAGCGTTACGCCAAGCGTTTGCGCGAGTATTTGGACAACCTGCACAACGGTAAATCCGCCGCTGAACTGCAAACCCTGCGCCAACAATTGCGCATTGACCACATCTTGCACGACATGGACTCACTGGTCAGCGGCACAGTGGAAGGCGCGGAACGGGTACGCGATATTGTGCGCGATTTACGCCGCTTTTCATCGGGGCAAACCGAAAAACCCACCCAGTTTGATTTAGTACACGTTGTGGAAACCGCCGTGCGCTGGGTAATGAAAGGCAGTCGCATGGACGTGGAAATCCTTTACCACCCCGATTTACCCGACAGCATTATCGTGGAAGGCATTACCGGACAAATCCAGCAAGTCATAATGAACCTAGTGCAAAACGCGCTGGATGCCATGCGCCAAACCGCACAACCGCGCTTATACATTACCCTCAAACAAACGGCGACGGAGGCGGTATTAATCCTGCGCGACACAGGCACGGGCATTGCGCCGGAAAATCTGCTGCGCGTATTCGACCCATTTTTCACCACCAAACCGATAGGGCAAGGCACGGGGTTAGGTTTGTCGATTAGCTACGGCATTATCAGCGACCACGGCGGCAAATTATTGGTACGCAATCACCCCAACGGCGGCGCGGAATTTCGCATTCGTTTACCCAAACCACCCGCATCTAAGGGCGCAAGAGGTGCAACCCCATGAACATACTCTGGTTACAATCCGGTGGCTGTGGCGGTTGCACCATGTCCCTGCTGTGCGCGGAAAATCCCAACCTCTTGGATACGCTCGACAATGCAGGGCTGGAATGGCTGTGGCACCCTTCCCTCAGCGAAGCCAGCGGTAGCGAAGTCATTACCCTGCTCGACAACATTCTCAGCGACGCACAAACCTTGGATATTTTGTGTGTGGAAGGCGCGATCTTGCGGGGGTCTCATGGAACAGGCGCATTCCACCACTTCGCAGGCACGGCAACCCCAATGCTGCATTGGGTGCAACGCTTGGCGGAAAAAGCCCACTACACGTTAGCAATCGGCAGTTGCGCCGCCTTTGGTGGCATGACTGCCGCCGGACACAACCCCACCGATGCGTGCGGTTTGCAATACGATGGGCATTTAATCGGCGGTGCATTGGGCGCGTCTTACCGTTCCCGCGCCGGATTCCCCGTAATCAATGTCGCCGGATGCCCCACGCATCCCAACTGGGTAACGGATACCCTGCTCATGCTGGCATTAAACGGTTTGCACCTAACGGATTTAGACGACATTGCCCGCCCACGCTTTTACAGCGATCATCTGGCGCACCACGGCTGCTCACGCAATGAATATTACGAATACAAAGCCAGCGCGGAAAAACCATCCGATTTAGGCTGCATGATGGAACACCTAGGTTGCCTCGGCACACAAGCCCACGCCGATTGCAATTTACGCCTGTGGAACGGGCATGGCTCATGTACCCGCGCCGGATACGCCTGCATTAACTGCACCGCGCCGGAATTTGAAGAACCACGCCACCCGTTTTTACACACCCCCACACTTGCCGGAATCCCCATCGGCTTACCTACCGACATGCCCAAAGCGTGGTTTGTCGCCCTCGCCTCGCTCTCCAAAGCCGCCACCCCCAAACGGGTGCGCGAAAACGCCACCGCCGACCACATTATCGTGCAACCGAAGGGGAAGAAATGACGCGCATCATTATGGGGCCATTCAATCGCGTGGAAGGCGATTTGGAAATTCGCTTGGAACGCGAGGCAAATCGGGTGCGTGAAGCGCGGGTAAGCGTGCCGATGTATCGCGGTTTTGAGCAGATCATGCAGGGTAAAACGCCGGATGATGCACTGGTGATTACACCACGCATTTGTGGAATTTGTTCGGTGTCGCAATCGGTTGCGGCGGCTTACGCTTTGGCAGACATGGCGGAATGCACGTTGCCGAGCAATGCCCAGCTTTGCATCAATCTCATGTTGGCGTGCGAAAACCTTGCTGATCATTTGACGCATTTTTATTTGTTTTTCATGCCGGATTTTGCGCGAGCGATTTATGCAAACGCAGCGTGGTACACAACGGCAGCGCAGCGTTTTACTGCTATCAAAGGCACAGCAAGCCGCGATGCGTTACCCGCTCGTGCGGCATTCATGCACATTTTGGGGTTATTGGGCGGGCATTGGCCACACACATTGAGCTTGCAAATCGGCGGGGTGAGTAAAGCGATTGACCAACGCGATAAAATTCGCCTGCTTGCCAGTGTGCAACAATTCCGCCGCTTTCTGGAAACCACGTTATTTGGCGATACTTTGGAAAGCATTGCGGCGTTGGATTCGGTGGCAGCATTGGCACAATGGCGTGATCAAACTACCGCCATGCACAGCGATTTCCGCCATTTTTTGCAGCTTGCACACGCCTTGCAGTTGACGCAATTAGGGCGTGCTACCGATACATTTTTGAGCTACGGCGCGTATCGGCAGGCGGATACGGTTGATCAGTACCACTTTGCGCAAGGCGTGTGGCAGCCGCAAACACAAGCCGTACACGCAGTGCCCTTTGCGCTGATTCGTGAGGATTTACACGCCAGTTGGTTGACGGGCAATGACGAACCGCTGCACCCGTTTGAGGGCATTACCCTACCGCAATACCCGAAACCAGCGGCATACAGTTGGAATAAAGCTCCACGTTTAGCCGGAAAAGTGGTGGAAACGGGCGCATTAGCGCGGCAAATGGTGGCGGGGCATCCTTTGATTCGTGATTTGGTGGCACAATCCGGCGGCAATGTGCAAAACCGTGTGATTGCGCGATTGTTGGAACTGGCTTTGGTCGTGCCATTAATGGAGAGCTGGATTAAAGCGATTCAAATCGGCGCACCGTTTTACCACGCGGTTACATTACCGCACGATGCCAGCGGCGTGGGCTTGGTCGAAGCAGCGCGAGGCAGTTTAGGGCATTGGGTGCAAGTGCGGCACAAACACATTTTGAACTACCAGATTATCACGCCAACCAGTTGGAATTTTTCGCCACAGGATAAACACGGTCAGGCGGGGGCATTAGAACAAGCCTTACGCCACGCGCCAATTCGTGATGGCGAAACTGACCCGATCAGTGTGCAGCACATTATCCGTTCATTTGACCCGTGCATGGCTTGTACTGCACATTGAAATCGCTTAAACACGCCTAGTGCGGAGCTAATTTTGATTGCCGATCAATTTCCAAAAGAATACTTACCAATTGACCCGATAATTTGTGCATTTCTGTCATGGCTTTATAAGCACTATCTTTATCGCCTTGTTGGTGTTTTTCCAAAACATTTGAACTGATTACATGAAACTGTTCATGTTGCGTGACCAACGTATCAAATAAATGCGTCGCCCCCGCTGCGTAAACATTAATTTCTTGTTTACCATCAGTATCCAACCACATACCTAGTTTACAACAATGGCAATCACTACCATGGAAGTCGGCAACACCTTTAATGGTTTTGGTTACTTTGTCTAAGTATTGGATGTGATCATTCAAACGTTGCACGAAAAAGGCTTTTTTGCTATCCATATCAAAATTCCTTCTTTAAAGAAAAAACGATCAAAAAAATTATTAAAATAATTAATTAAATATAAAATTCTATAGCCGACATGATAAGCAAGATAGCAAATCATTTCTTGAGATAACTCAAGATAATTGCAAAAGATCATATTCAACACGAGCATTTGTTTGCTGAACGTTTTTACTATACTGAAAATATACTAATCATTTTTAGTCATTCCAAGTGCAAGCAAGGTTTCCAGTCAATTCGGTAAAAATATAAAAACCCTTACAATACAATTGATTAAATGATGGCATGTAATTTGCTGACAGTTATCCCAATTACGCTGGTAAGAATAACCACAGCTAGGAGGAGTCATGCCTGAACTCGAAACCTTTTATGACGTAATGCGCCGTCAGGGTATTACGCGCCGAAGCTTTTTAAAGTTTTGCAGTTTAACTGCCGCTGCATTGGGTTTAGGCCCAGCATTCGCGCCCAAAATTGCACAAGCAATGGAAACCAAACCGCGCACCCCTGTGCTGTGGCTACACGGTCTGGAATGTACCTGTTGTTCGGAATCGTTCATTCGTTCTGCGCACCCGTTAGCCAAAGACGTGGTGCTGTCGATGATCTCGCTGGATTACGACGACACGCTGATGGTTTCTGCGGGGCATCAAGCCGAAGCGATCCTTGATGAAATCATTGAGAAATACAAAGGCAATTACATCCTCGCGGTGGAAGGCAATCCGCCCTTGAATGAAGACGGCATGTTTTGTATGCAATCCGGCAAACCTTTCGTGGAAAAATTGCGCCGCGTTGCCAAAGATTGCAAAGCGATTATTTCGTGGGGTTCGTGCGCTTCGTGGGGTTGCGTACAAGCCGCTGCACCGAATCCGACCCGTGCAACCCCCGTACACAAAGTCATTACCGACAAGCCGATTATTAAAGTCCCCGGTTGTCCGCCGATTGCGGAAGTCATGACGGGGGTTATTGCTTACATGCTCACCTTTGACCGCATCCCCGAACTCGACCGCCAAGGTCGCCCGAAAATGTTCTACGGGCAACGTATCCACGACAAATGTTACCGCCGCCCACATTTCGATGCAGGTCAATTCGTGGAAAGCTGGGATGACGAAGCCGCACGCAAAGGTTACTGCTTATACAAAATGGGGTGTAAAGGCCCGACCACTTATAACGCTTGTTCCACCACGCGCTGGAATGGCGGCATCTCCTTCCCGATTCAATCCGGTCACGGCTGCATTGGTTGTTCCGAAGACGGCTTCTGGGATAAAGGCAGTTTCTACAATCGCCTAACTAGCATTAATCAGTTTGGGATTGAATCGAACGCCGACGCAATCGGCATGGGCGTTGCCGGAACGGTGGGGGCAGCCATTGCCGCACACGCAGCGATTAGCGCAATCAAACACCACGCGCTGAATAAACCATCCAAAGGAGGTGAGGAATAATGGGCGTTATTAATACACCAAACGGCTTTAATTTGGATAACAGCGGTAAGCGCGTGGTCGTCGACCCCGTTACCCGTATCGAAGGTCACATGCGTTGCGAAGTGAACCTCGATGAAAACAACGTCATCCGCAATGCGGTTTCCACGGGCACAATGTGGCGTGGTTTGGAAGTGATTTTGCGCGGACGCGACCCGCGTGACGCATGGGCGTTTACCGAGCGGATTTGCGGTGTTTGTACGGGGACACACGCTTTAACCTCGGTGCGGGCGGTGGAAAATGCGTTAGGCATTATGATTCCCGAAAATGCCAACTCGATTCGTAATATCATGCAGTTGACTTTGCAAGTGCACGACCATTTGGTGCACTTCTATCACCTGCACGCGCTGGACTGGGTGGACGTGGTTTCCGCGCTCAAAGCTGACCCCAAAGCCACTTCTGCTTTGGCACAAAGCATTTCCGATTGGGCAAAATCTTCCCCCGGTTATTTCCGCGACATTCAAAACCGCATTAAAAAGTTCGTCGAATCTGGTCAGTTAGGGCCATTCATGAACGGTTACTGGGGGAATCCGGCGTACAAATTACCGCCTGAAGCCAATTTAATGGCAGTCGCGCATTATTTGGAAGCCCTCGATTTCCAAAAAGAAATCGTCAAAATTCACACCATTTACGGTGGGAAAAACCCACACCCGAACTGGTTAGTCGGCGGGATGCCATGCGCCATCAATGTACACGACACGGGTGCAGTAGGCGCGATTAACATGGAACGCCTTAACCTGATTTCCAGCATTATCGACCAAAGCATTGAGTTCATTGATAAGGTTTACTTACCTGATTTGAAAGCGATTGCTTCGTTCTATAAAGATTGGCGATTCGGCGGCGGCTTGTCGTTTAAATCCGTCATGTCGTATGGTGATATTCCCGACAAAGCCAATGATTACACCGCCAGCAATTTGCTATTACCACGCGGCGCAATCATTAATGGCAACCTGAAAGAAATTCATGAAATCGATTTAACGGCGAAAGATGAAATCCAAGAATATGTGACGCACTCTTGGTACAAATACGAAAACGAGCAAAAAGGTTTGCACCCGTGGGACGGCATTACCGAACCGAATTTTGAACTGGGTGACAATACCAAAGGCACACGCACGGCGATTGAATCCTTGGACGAAAGCGCGAAATACTCGTGGATTAAAGCCCCGCGTTGGAAAGGTCATGCAATGGAAGTCGGGCCATTGGCGCGGTACATCATTGGTTATGCACAAAATAACCCTGAGTTCAAAGAACCCGTCGATAAATTCCTTACCGATTTAGGCTTGCCGTTTGAAGCATTAAACTCCACGCTCGGGCGCACCGCCGCACGCGGTTTAGAGGCCTCATGGGCGGCGCAAAAAATGCGTTACTTCCAAGACAAGTTGATTGCCAATATCAAAGCGGGAGACGAATCCACCGCGAACATTGATAAATGGGATCCGTCCACTTGGTCGAAATCAGCCAAAGGCGTGGGCTTTACCGAAGCTCCGCGTGGCGCGTTGGGTCACTGGATTGTGATTAAAAACGGCAAGATCAAAAACTACCAATGCGTCGTTCCTACCACTTGGAACGGTTCGCCGCGTGATGCAGCGGGTAATATTGGTGCATTTGAAGCGGCATTACTGGATACCAAAGTGGAAGTCGCCGATCAACCCTTGGAAATTTTGCGCACCTTACACAGCTTTGACCCGTGCTTGGCGTGTTCCACCCACGTCATGAGTCCCGATGGTCAAGAAATGGCGCATGTAAAGGTACGTTAAGGAGTAAACCATTATGCAAAGCACTGTATTAAAAACCGTCGTCAGCTTATCGTTACTCACCTTAGCGGGCAATGTTGCGGCACATCCTGGTTCTCATGCTGCCTTTACAGGTTGGGAGCAAGTGACGCATTTCATCAGCCAGCCAGATCACATTAGTATGGTAATGGCGGGTATGCTGGCATTGGCAGTCGTCGTTGTTTGGAACGTTGTGCGCAAGGGGTGATTTATGGCGACACAACAAGCCGTTTACGTTTACGAAACGCCCGTGCGCTTGTGGCATTGGGTGAATGCGTTTTCCATTGTTGTCTTGGCAGTCACGGGTTACTTGATTGGTAGCCCGCTGCCGACCATGCCGGGCGAAGCCAGCGCGAATTTCTTAATGGGCTATATTCGCTTTGCCCATTTTGCCGCCGCTTTTGTCTTTGCCATTGGTTTTGTCGGGCGCATGTATTGGGTATTGGTGGGTAATCATCACGCCAAACAATTGTTCCGTTTGCCGATTTTTGACCGTGAATTTTGGCAGGGTGCGTTATTTGAACTGCGTTGGTACTTTTTCCTCGAAAAAGAGCCGCACAAATACGTCGGGCATAACCCACTGGCACAAGTGTTCATGTTTTTGATGTTTACTTGGGGTAGCGTGTTCATGATTTTCACCGGATTTGCTTTGTACAGCGAAGGCGCGGGACAAGGTTCATGGTTTGATGCGTTATTCGGTTGGGTCATTCCGTTGTTTGGGCAAAGCCAAGACGTACACACTTGGCATCATGTCGGCATGTGGTACATCCTGCTGTTTGTCATGGCACACATTTACGTTGCGGTGCGTGAAGACATTATGTCGCGCCAAAGCCTGATCAGCACCATGGTCAGCGGCTGGCGCATGTTTAAGGACAACCGCCCGTGAGTCATGCTACAAATTCACCGAATGTATTATTGTTGGGCATTGGGAACTTGCTGTGGGCGGATGAAGGTTTTGGTGTGCGGGCATTAGAACACCTGCACACCCATTACCAGTTCCCCGCCAATGTGCAATTATTGGACGGCGGCACGCAAGGCATTTACCTTGTGCAATACGTCGAAGCGGCAGATATTTTGGTGGTTTTCGATGCGGTGGATTACGGCTTACCCGCTGGTACGTTGAAAATCGTGGAAGATGCGGAAGTGCCGCGTTTCATGGGGGCAAAGAAAATGAGTTTGCACCAAACGGGCTTCCAAGAAGTGTTGGCAATGGCGCAATTGCTGGAGCGTTACCCCAAGCATTTGCTGCTGATTGGGGTGCAACCCGTGGAACTGGACGATTTTGGCGGCAGTTTACGCCCTGAAGTCAAAGCGCAAATCGAGCCTGCTGTGCAAATCGCGCTCGATTACCTCGCCCGTCACGGTATGATTGCCACGCCACGCACCGAACCCGTTCCCGCACCTCATGCCGGGCACGCCGCCCTGCATTTGCACGATTACGAAACCCAACGCCCCAGCGCAAGTGAAGCCTGTCGCGTGGGGGATGAACGCTTCTTAGCTTTGCGAGGTGAGTAATGTGTATTGGCATTCCCATGCAAGTTATGGCATTACATGGCGACGTTGCTACTTGCGAATGTGACGGCTACCAACCCGAAACCGTGGATACGCGCTTGGTAGAGACGGTCGCGATTGGTGATTGGTTATTAGTCTACAAAGGCGCGGCGCGGGAATGGCTATCACCGGAACGCGCCGAACAAATTGCCCTTGCCATTCAAGCCTTAGCCGCCATTCAACGCGGTGAGGATTTTGAGCCGTACTTTGCCGATTTAATTGGGCGCGAACCCGAATTACC
>CAZTUZ010000088.1:0-10571 GCA_964617055.1 uncultured Thiothrix sp. | reverse complement strand
CGACATCGTTTTGTGTTATCCATCGCCGTAATGCGTGATATTGCGGCTGAATAGCATAGATCAGAATATTGCTATCCAATAAAAACATCAGTCACGCCCTGCTAAGATACGATCTTCACGGATTTCCTGTTGCCACAACCGTGGATCCAAAACGGGTTGTTGTGCTTGGCGTTGGGCAAGACGTTCTAACACTGTGGCAAGATCATCCACAGGTGCAGCAGAGGTAACAACAGGGAGTTTAGAACGTTCCAGCTTAAGCTTGAGAAACTGAATAAAATCCAGAATTTCTGCTTGCATGGTTTCTGGTAATTCTTCCATTACCGTGATGGCTTGTTGTGTCAAATGATTCATCGGCTAAACCCCTTTTCGGCTAACTTTGCCAAGTACGCTGCCCAATACGCATCGCGGTGTTGACCGTAGTCATACAGCAGTTGCCAATCGTACAAACCGCTGTCGTGACCATCGTCAAACACCAATTTCACGGCATAATGCCCCACGGGTTCAATGCCAACGATATTGACCTGTTGCTTACCCACTTGCAGTTTTTCTTGCCCTGCACCGTGCCCCCGCACCTCTGCCGACGGCGAATGCACGCGCAAAAACTCACAACTTAAGGTATGGGTTTCGCCGTTTTCCCACGTTAGCGTGAGTTCACGGCTAGTTTGATTGAGGGTCAAATCGCTGGGGATCATGCCATGCTCCGTGCAAAATTACAGAATAAAGCGGCTTAAGTCTTCATCTTGTACCAATGCGCCGAGGGTATTGTCGACATAAGCGGCATCCACGGTCATGCTATTGTCGCAATCGGGCGCATCGAACAGCACGTTTTCCAATAAGCGTTCCATGACGGTGTGCAAACGGCGTGCGCCAATGTTTTCGGTGCGTTCGTTGACCTCAAATGCGATCTCGGCAATGCGGCGAATCGCATCCGCTTGGAAGGTTAATGTCACGCCTTCGGTTGCTAATAAGCCTTGGTATTGCTCGGTTAATGACGCATTCGGTTCGGTTAAAATGCGCTCGAAATCGTCCGCACTTAAGGCATCCATTTCGACACGAATCGGTAAACGCCCTTGCAATTCAGGGATTAAATCCGACGGTTTGGATAAATGGAACGCGCCGGAAGCAATGAATAAAATGTGGTCGGTTTTAATCATGCCGTATTTGGTATTAACGGTGCAGCCTTCGATCAATGGCAATAAATCGCGCTGCACGCCTTCACGCGAAACATCCGCGCCGCTGACATTGCCGCTGCGTGCCACTTTGTCGATTTCGTCCAAAAACACAATGCCGCTTTGTTCCACCGCGAACAGGGCTTTTTGTTTCAGCTCCTCTTCGTTGACCATTTTCATGGCTTCTTCTTCGGTCAGCAGTTTCAGCGCGTCTTTGATTTTCAACTTGCGTTTGCGCTTTTTGGTATTGCCCATGTTTTGGAACATGCTTTGCAATTGGCTTGCCATTTCTTCCATGCCTGGGGGAGTCATGATTTCCACCCCCACCGAACCCACGGCAACGTCCAACTCGATCTCTTTGTCGTCCAATTCGCCTTCACGCAGTTTTTTGCGGAATTTTTGGCGTGCGACATTATCTTCCGTACTGGCAGGTTTGGTTTTTTCTTCGCCCAAACCTAACCACTCATTAGCTGGTGTTTCTTTACGCGGTGGTGGAATTAGAATGTCGAGAATGCGTTCTTCAGCGGCTTCTTGCGCTCGGTAGTTTACTTTGTGAACTTCTTGTTCACGCAGCATTTTCATTGCCATGTCCGCGAGGTCACGGATAATCGAATCGACTTCCTTACCGACGTAACCGACTTCGGTGAATTTGGTGGCTTCGACCTTGATGAACGGCGCGTTAGCGAGTTTGGCTAAACGCCGCGCAATTTCGGTTTTCCCCACCCCCGTCGGACCAATCATCAGAATGTTTTTCGGGGTCACTTCGTGGCGTAAAGTGTCGTCCAATTGTTGTCGCCGCCAGCGGTTACGCAAAGCAATGGCAACGGAACGTTTGGCTTTGTCCTGACCAATAACGTGCTTGTCTAATTCTTGGACGATTTCGCGGGGAGTCATAGTCGCAACAGCCATTAGAGTTCCTCGATGGTCAGGTTGTGGTTGCTGTAAATGCAAATATCAGCGGCGATGTGTAAACCTTTTTCGACAATTTCACGCGCTGACAGTTCGGTATTCTCGAATAACGCTCGCGCGGCGGCTTGGGCGAATGCGCCACCTGAACCAATCGCAATCAAGTCATTTTCTTGGTCAACCACATCACCATTACCCGTAATCAGCAAAGAAGCGGTGGCATCTGCGACGATCAGTAACGCTTCTAAACGGCGTAACATGCGATCCGTCCGCCAATCTTTGGCTAATTCCACCGCTGCACGGGTGAGGTTGCCATTGTGCGCTTGCAGTTTGCTTTCAAAACGCTCGAATAGCGTGAAAGCGTCCGCCGTACCGCCTGCAAAGCCTGCAATGACTTTGCCATTGTATAAACGGCGCACTTTGCGGGCATTGCCCTTGAGCATGGTGTTGCCTAGCGTTACTTGACCATCACCACCGACCACAACCTTACCATTGCGGCGGACACTGAGAATGGTCGTTCCTCGATATTGTTCCAAAATCGGCTCCCAAATTTTTGCATTATTAGCGTCATTGCAAAGCCCTTAAGATGCGGCTTTGGCATTCAACGATCAGCGTGTGGGTGAATATAGCAATTTCAAGTCACGCGCTTAAGAAACTGCATACAACCCAAAAATATTTGTTTAATAACTATTCAAAAAGTGTACTATACTGCGTGTGTTGTGTGTCATTTTCCTTTTAAGTTCAAAAGCTTATTTTTAAACTTTGTTGTATGACTACCACAGTTTTCGCTTTCGCTTGTCACCAAGGAGGTGCAATGTGAGTCTTTTTAACCTTGTGGCTTTTGCCATCATTATTGCTGTTGCCTGTTACGTTAGCCGTTGTGGTCAACGCCGCAACAAACAATCGTTACCCCGCGAAATCCAAAACGAACTTGATCCTTTCCACAAGTCAGAATCGCATTCTTCCTAAAGCCAGCACTGCCTTGCACTGTAACGCAGTACAAGGCAGCATGGAATTAACCTTATTCGGCGGTTTTGCTTCCCCCCATTGTGAATAGGTTCATCCAGTTGCGGAATGCGTCGCTATTCCCCATCACGCTGGAACGGAAAAAACTCACGGGGTCATCGATGCCATCTTGGATGCGTTTCGACATGTGTGTCATGATTTCTTTGTTGAAATCCGAAACGTCTGGCAATCCCATGAGTCGCCGCATCTCTTCTGGGGTCATATCAACATTGATTTGTACATTCATGTGGTTTCCTCCTCGGTTTATGTTGTGATCATGATGTGTAGAATGGATACCCAGTCCAACTAGCCTGTAACAACGTTGCTGCCTGCGCTGGATTATCCGCATCCGTCACCATCAACAGATGAAGCGTTTCCCCTTCTACCCGCGCGGCAACGCCCTCAATCTTATACGTCGCATCCAAACACTGGATATGAAACAGCTCACCCGTAGGTTTCACGATACCGATGGCAGCCCCGACAAACTCGCCATCTTGATAACTGTTATCGGTGGCTTCAGCCGCTGCACTGAATACCCAACCACCATCTGGCAAGCGAGCAGCATCCGTAAAACACAACGGTACACCGGATGCTACACCCAAATCATACGCCTGAATTTCGCCCAGTGCCTTGGCAGACACAGGTTTATCCTTGCGAATAGCTTTCCAAACCTTCTCTAATTTGACCGCGATGCGTGCATTTTGTGCGGTTTCGGATTTATTACCACGTTGTAATAAATATAACGTGTCAGCATCAATGAACGCACCTTCGATGTTTAAATCATCAAAAGTTGTTTTTAACTCATCATAAAGCTCTGAAAAGTCAACTATCTTTGGTGCAGTATTGATCGCCCCATCGGCAGCCAAACCCAGTAGCACCGCTCGCCGCCGCCGTTTTTTTGACCCCGAGCCGATTGCTAATAACGCGCCATCGGGATAATCTTCCACAGCGGGCAAGACCACCAAAGCTTCCATGTCTGGCTTACGCGCTTTACGCTCTTCCAGTTCATCGGGCAGCTCGCCCTCGAACAGCGTAATCAGCGTACCAGCCACGGGCTGAGTGGCAGAAAACACCCCAAGATGGTGTTCGTCATCCGCCACCACATACAAATAATCACCGACTTGCACCAGACCGCTGGCAGCCGCTAAGTGTAATGGTCGACCGATACTTGTCGGAGTCGTTAAATTCAATTCGCGTAATGGCGTTAATGTCAGGAAATTCATGGCAACCTGCTATGTATTGATTCAGTACAACGCATATTTGTCAGAATTTTTTTAATAGTCAACTTGGATTTGTATCAACGTTTAAAAGGATGTCGTTATGATGGTCAGGGATAACCCCGCAGCACGCTTGCTGGCAATTCTCATTGAAGGCAAAAAGATCAGTGCGCAAACACCTTGTCGCAGCGCATGGGAAACCTTATTGCATATTGAAGCAAATCAAAAAGATGAAGCTTTGTTTCTGAAACGTTTAAGCAAAGTTGCGAATTTACCACAGGAGATCATAGCCGAATTAAACCGTATTGATGGTACGGATAATGAAACCTACAAATACTGGCTCGAATGCGTGAACCAAGCCTTTAGCCAACAAGACCTGCATCAGCAATGGGAAAGCTTCATTCAACACATTGACAAGCACAGCATTGCCTATTTAAAAATGAGTAGCCAACTATTAGCGGCGCACACGACCATTAAACACCTTGATCATGAAAAATTGACTGAGATTAAAGAGCAGTTGCAAAAAGTGATTAATATGGTTCGCGCCACTGAATTAAGCATGGCAACCCAACAATATTTATTAAGCGCACTCAGTCAATTACTCGGTAACGCCAATGAATATAAACTCACGGGTTGTAAACCGATGATGCAAGGTATCGATGCCATGTTTGGGCACGTCGCAACCAACCACTATTTCCGTGAGGAAATCAAAAACACGGAATTAGGCGACCACCTTTGGCAGGTTTTAACCCATATTGGCCTCTTGATTTCCATGCCAATCGATATTCCGCAACGCAGCAAAAAAGGCTCAACTTGGTTTGACCTGCGCAACCAAGCACAAAATCTACGCAACTTATTACCCGGTTTACCTTCACCTAATCAATTTAAGTGGCGATAACCCAAGCCTACTCTATGGCAGTAGTCGTTGGTCTAGCTGATGACCACTGCCATTAGAACGCTCACATAATAAGCAGATAATTTAATTAAAAACTAAGCAAACCTGCAATTATCCGCCATAATGGAACGAATGTCTCAGTACCGTTGAACCCAACACGATTAATCTTCATTTTATAGTTCATAACAATTATGTGAGCTAAGAAAATAATGAAGACACAATTAATAACAGCCTTTCAGCGTTTAGCAATCATTGCCAGCATGAGTTTCACCGCAACGGTTCACGCACAACATGCGGATTTATTGCAAACGCCAGAAAGTACAAAAAAAAATGCAATCTAATGCAGTGCAGCAAAATCAGTCGCAAGCGGCTAAGCACAATATTTATTTTCTCGGATTATCCCAACATTTTCAGTCTAAATCCAAGACACGCAATGGTAATATGGCTTTATTGGGTTATTCGCGCAATGTAGAACGTAAACCATGGCATTTTGAAAATGGTGCAGCAACCTTTGTTGATTCTTATAATCAGCGCAGCTATGTTATCTTTTCCAATGTTTCGCATGAAAATATTGGAACAACTCATATTAAACCTACGCTTGGTTTAAACTGTGCTTACAAAGGTTATAGTTATTCACATGACCGTAAACGCTGGCTGTGTACACCACCCGTTAAGTTTCGGATCGGAAAAGAAAAAGGGATGTTTGCCTATGTCACACCCGTACCCAAAATCAGTGGTTTAACCAATGGCCTGATTTCGCTGGAAGTTGGCTACAGCTATTAACGTTGCCCCCTTGTCGATTTAACTTAGGGGGCAAGCGTGAGAAAGGTTATTCTAAACCTTGGCTGGACAGGTATTCATCGTAAGTGCCGCGATAGTCGATAATCGTGCCGTCGCCTTTCACATCAAAAATACGCGTGGCAAGAGAGCCGACAAATACACGGTCATGGGAAACAAACATTAATGTGCCGTCGTATTTGTCCAACGCGCCATTGAGGGATTCAATGGATTCCATGTCTAAGTGATTGGTTGGTTCGTCCATCAACATAACGTTGGTGCGTGATAGCATCATTTTGCCGAAAATCATGCGTCCTTTTTCACCACCCGATAACACACGCACGGGCTTTTTCACGGTTTCGCCACCGAACAATAAACGCCCTAATGTCCCGCGATTTTGGGTTTCGGCATCTTCGCCTTCGTAGCCACTTTTGCGCACATAATCCGCCATCCATTCGGTGAGCGGTTTATCGCTTTTAAATTCGTCTTCATGATCTTGTTCGTAGGTGGAAATGCGCACTTTTTCCGCCCATTTGATTGTGCCTTTTTGCGGCTGTAATTGCCCTTCGAGCAACTTCATTAGGGTGGTTTTTCCCACGCCGTTCTCGCCGATAATACCGACTTTTTCACCCGCTTCGATGGTGAAGCTGAAGTTGTTAATCAGTGGTTTATCCATGCCATCATAAGCGAAGGTGAGGTTTTCCACTTCCACGGCGAAACGGTGTAATCGCTCTTTTTCGTCGTATTCAAAGCGAATCCACGGGTATTGACGGCTAGAAGGCTTCACGTCTTCCGGTTTGAGCTTATCAATCAGCTTACGACGGCTAGTAGCTTGTTTTGCTTTGGATTTGTTTGCCGAGAAACGACGCACGAAGTCTTGCAATTCGGCAATACGCTCCTTGGCTTTAGCATTGGCACTGGCCTGACGTTCCCGCGCTTGGGTGGAGGCTTCCATGAAATCGTCATAGTTGCCTGGGTAGATTTGGATTTTACCGTAGTCCAAATCGGCTGTATGCGTACACACTTGGTTTAAAAAGTGACGGTCATGCGAGATGATAATCATGGTGGATTCGCGGTTGTTTAAGGTTTCTTCCAACCAGCGAATGGTGTTGATGTCGAGGTTATTGGTCGGTTCGTCGAGCAACAAAATGTCAGGGTTGGCGAACAACGCTTGGCACAATAACACCCGCAATTTCCAACCTGGAGCAACTTGGCTCATCGGACCATTGTGCTGTTCGGTAGGAATCCCCACCGCAAGTAATAGTTCGCCCGCGCGCGATTCAGCCGTGTAGCCATCCATTTCCGCGAACTGCCCTTCGAGTTCTGCTGCACGCATGTAATCGTCTTCGGTAGCTTCCATGTTAGCGTAGATCGCGTCTTTTTCCGACATGACCTTCCACATTTCCGCGTGCCCCATTAACACCACGTCAAGTACGCGCACGTCTTCATAGCCAAATTGGTCTTGGCGCAGATACGCCATGCGCTCGGTGGCATCTTTGGACACATTGCCGTGCGTCGGTTCTTGAATACCGCACAGGATTTTCATGAAAGTGGATTTACCCGCTCCGTTCGCCCCGATCAGGCCGTAGCGGTTGCCGTCCCCGAATTTCACGGAAACGTTATCGAATAGCGGTTTAGCACCGAATTGCATGGTGACATTGGCAGCGACTAGCACAGAGAAACCTCTTAAAATCTGATTGCGCGTAATGGGGCGTTACTTTAGCACAAATCCCCCTGCTAGCCGCAGCCTTCTGCGTTAAAACACCGATTGCAGCATTTTCAAACTCAGTAAGATCAATAGCACCGCGAAGACTTTTTTCAGTGTTGCCACGGGCAAAGTATGCGCCCAATGTGCGCCGAGTTTGGTGGTGAAAAAGCTCACCGACGCAATCAACACCACTGCTGGCCAATACACATAGCCGAAAGTGTGTTCCGGCAAACCCGCGTGTCCCCAACCGTTGATGATATAACCCGTTGCCCCCGCTACCGCAATCGGCAAACCAATCCCCGCTGAAGTCGCAATCGCATTACGGATATTCACGTTACACCACGTCATATACGGCACAGACAACGAACCGCCACCAATCGCTACCAAGGCGGAAATACCACCAATGATCAAACCCACAACATTCAAACCTGCCATTGTGGGCAATTCGCGGTGTGCGGGCGGTTTAATACCTAGCCACATTTGCAGCGACACATAACCCATGAAGCACGCAAAAAAGATGGCCAATGCTGTGGTTGATAAATACGCGGCTAAGAATGTTCCGGCAAATGTACCGACCAAAATACCGGGGGTAATTTCCCGCACCACACGCCAAATTACCGCACCTTTAGCATGATGCGCCCGCAAACTGGCAATCGAAGTTGGTACGATCGCCGCCATGGACGTACCCAATGCCAAATGCACAACGTGTTCCGGCACGAAACCCTGCGCCACGAACAACGCGGTCAATGCCGGAACCATGATACCGCCGCCGCCGACACCTAATAAGCCCGCAGCGACACCGACCACCGCACCCAACGCTAAAAACGAAACCAGTAATTGCCATTCCACTGGTATGACCTCTTTACCTGAAAAAGACCTATTCTGCATGAGTTTGGTAAAAGATGTACATTAACAACAACTCAAGCAACTCCGTTGCATCTCAATAACAATGCACGAATCGTCATGACTTGTGTTTTCTTGTTGACTAATAGATGATCATATTTACATAATATTAACCCTGTCATTACTGTGTAAATATCACAATTTACGTTGTTTTTTTATAAAGTACGCCACCACAAACGTGGACATCTACACAGATTTTTACAACTTTATTTCACTGCATATTTTGTGTAATAACGGGAGGATATATGACTCACAAACTACCATTCGTTTTTTTTGCGGCAGTAAGCTTAGTTGGCTGTGCGAATACCGCCACCACCACACCTGCTGAAAAAACAACAACTAGTGCCACTAATACGGCTAATACATGCCAACCGATTACACAAACCGAAGTTGCTGCCCTGTTCGACCGCTGGAATCAATCCTTGCAATCCGGCGACCCGAAAAAAGTGGTGGCGAACTACGCAGAAAAGTCCATTCTGTTACCCACCGTTTCCAACAAACCGCGCCAGACACCCGCTGAGAAAGAAGATTACTTCGTACATTTCTTAGAAAAACAACCTTCTGGCAAAATCGACATGCGCCATATCGAAATTGGCTGTAATACCGCTGTGGATGCGGGTCTATACACGTTCAAATTCGGTAAAACAGGCGAAAGCGTTAAAGCACGTTACAGCTACACTTACCGTTGGGATGGTAAAAACTGGTTAATCACCAGCCATCACTCTTCCGCTATGCCAGAAAAAGCGGCAGCTCCAGCGAAACACTAAGTACAATACCCACCTTTATAGTACGTCAATACCCTGTGGTATTGGCGTTCTTCTGCACACCGCAAATCTGCAATTTAGTTGCATCTAGTGATAGAATGCTAGGCTGTCGTTACTAGCTTGACATTATTATGCATCCCGTCATTGACCTGCAAAACCTGCGTTACCGCTGGCGGGGACAAACCCGCGATACCTTGCATATTGCCGAATTGCGTGTGCAACAAGGTGAACACCTGTTTATTCGTGGTGCAAGTGGCAGTGGTAAAACCACATTACTCAATTTGCTAGCGGGCATCTTATCCCCTGTAACGGGATCACTTCAGATACTGGGTCAGGAAATGGCTAAGCTCCGTAACAGTCAACGGGATCGCTTTCGTGCGGATCACATGGGAGTGATTTTTCAGCAGTTCAACTTATTACCGTATTTGTCAGTACTAGAAAATGTACAGCTACCCTGCGAGTTTTCCGCGCGGCGCAAACAACAAGCAGGGGATATGCAGCAAAATAGCCGTACTTTGCTGACGCATTTGGGGTTGGATACAGCCTTGTTTTCCCGCCCTGTCACAGCACTGAGCGTTGGGCAACAACAGCGGGTGGCGGTAGCACGCGCTTTAATCGGTAAACCGGAATTGATCATTGCTGACGAACCAACCTCCGCCTTGGATACCGAAACCCGTGATGGTTTTTTGGATTTGCTATTTCAAGAAGCTCATGCGCAAAACAGTACAATTGTGTTCGTGAGCCATGACCCATACATCGCTAAACATTTTCCGCGCGTGGTGGATTTGGCTGAGGTGAACCGCCCATGATTTTGCTCCGTTTGACATTACGCAGTTTGTGGAATCGGCGTGCCAGTTTATTACTCACCTTATTGGCGATTGCCTTGAGCGTTTCCTTGTTGTTGGGGGTGGAATACATCCGCAAGGAAGCCAAAAGCAGTTTTCTGAGCACGATTTCTGGCACGGATTTGGTGGTTGGTGCACGCAGCGGTCCGGTGCAACTGCTGCTGTATAGCGTGTTTCGCATTGGCAATGCCACCAACAATATCGGCTGGCAGTCGTATCAGGATATTGCTGCAAACCCCTTGGTAGAATGGACAATCCCGATTAGTTTGGGTGATTCGCACCAAGGATTTCGGGTATTGGGAACAAATCAGGATTATTTCCGCCATTATCAATACGGCAATAAACAGCCGCTGCAATTCGCACAAGGACAAGCGTTCAATGC
>CAZTUZ010000087.1:0-10685 GCA_964617055.1 uncultured Thiothrix sp. | reverse complement strand
AATCCACTGCTACCGACCCCCGCCTTTTTAACAGCGGCGTAAGCCATTTCCAGATCATCGCCCACCACGGTATGATGATAAGCGGCTGTTAAATCAGCAGCAGCCTTCAAAAACGCTACACTACGTCCCACACCACCGTCTGTCAGATCGGACTTCGAAGGTAATTGTGCCCGCATCCGCATGTGCAATGGATGAATCCCCCCCGTTGTAGAAAATGCCCACGCTAATGCCGCCTGACGCACACGCTTTACTGCTTTTTCGCTGTAATCACTGCTAAAACCAGCGGCTGACATATTTGTATGAAATTGAACAGCGGGTAAGAACTCATAATCTGCATAAGAAATATGATGCCCAGAATGGTGAACAATCGAACCATCCTGCGGAATCAACTGCACCGTTGGACTCATTTTGCCTGAATCCCAATTCATGGTACTCACCAAACTCACGTCCAAACCGCGCCGCACCAATTGCAATAACTGCCATTTACGCGGACTATCTGACATTGCCCCTAACGCTTTAAACGCCATAGGAAAATAGTTGTAATAAATATCCAAAGAAGCGGTGGCGTTTTCAATCAATAAATCATCACCACCTGTAATGTAGAAAATACTGAGTGCTAATAAATCCCGTTCTTCGGTCGACAATACATTATCTTCAATTCGCAGAATCCCCCACGGATTCTGATCACGGTAAGTATAACCATTACCTAACCATGCAGGATTAACATAACCTGGCAAATACTTCTGATCCAAGAAATGTTCAATAACGTCACGATAAACTGCCGCAACTTGCGCCCGCTGCGCCGCATTAGCCTTAGCATACAAAGCAACCAGACGATTGGTTTTTGGCAGGAAATCCCCAGAATAAGTTGCTGGCTTTGTTAAATCTGTTTGTGCTGTATCCGATTCTGATTTAACTATAATACCGCGTCCGGTTAAGACATTACTCACCGCATCTCGAGATAAAGCAAAGTAACTGCGAATAGCCAAAGCTTCGTTTAACTCTGCTTGAGTTAATCCTGTACTCGTCAAAGTCAGTTTAGGAACAAAATAAATACTATTGAATTTAGCCAAAGATTGCGCCTGCTCGGCACTGAGCGAACTAGGCTGATCTTGCCCATGAGGATAATCCCAATTAAAACTAGGTGTGGCAAGACCGACCCCCGGCCATAGCACGAAGGCCATCAACGAAGACAGCCCCAACCGTTGGATTAGTTTCATGATCATCATCCCCATCAAATAACAACGCTAACGACAAGACAATTAGAA
Source organism: uncultured Thiothrix sp. (assembly GCA_964617055.1). Lineage (GTDB taxonomy): Bacteria > Pseudomonadota > Gammaproteobacteria > Thiotrichales > Thiotrichaceae > Thiothrix. The sequence goes on along the minus strand of CAZTUZ010000087.1, from coordinate 9,417 downwards.
ATACTAATTGATAATATATAATCAGTCGTTCCACAGACAAGAATTAATTTATTATTTCCAATAAAAAAGTACAGTAGCCCTCAAAATCAGCTAATTTTACATCAAAATGGTTAATATATATACAATTTAGCGCGATCGTAATTTATCTCGATAAAACAAATTCCAAGTATCAAATGGGTAAATCTTACCATCCGGCTCAACAAAGTGGGTGCACGAACGCTTTACTGACCCCACATCGAAGTCGTAACGATCCATGAAACTCATGATCACAATGCGGAACACGTTTTCGTAGGTCAAACCTTCGCTTTGAATACGCGGTAAACAACACAGCATGGTTTGTAGGTGCTCGGTTGTTTGTTCGCTACACGCATCTAACGAAAACAGTTTGAGAAATGCTTGTTTCAGACCCACACTTTTTTCAAAGGTGATAGTATTGTCCACACCTTTGAGTAATTCCTCGCGCGGTAATAACCCCGTCACTGGCACGATTTCCCCACTCAATTTAATGCCGTAACCAATCGAAATGTTTTCAGGGTGACATGGTAATGGAATCATATCAGCATCAGTAAAAGGATTATCTGCTTCGATAATGCGCGTGCGAATTTCGCTTAAAGTAATGCGGTTTTCTTCTTTACTGCCTGCATTACGTCCTGCATCTTGCACAGGTTGAAAGGTAATACCACGCACACACCGCCATTGCTGCGCAAATTGAATAATCTCGCCAATTTCGTGATCATTAATTCCTTTACGCACTACACAAACTAAGGTGGTGGAGATATTATGTTGTTCAAGTTTTTCCAGTGCTTGCTGGCGGATATTACGCATATCCTGCCCACGAATATTGTGCAATGCCGCTGTTTGTAATGAATCAAATTGCAAATACACTTCAAAACCCGGCTTTAATGTTGCCAGTTCTGCTACTAACTGCGGGTCACGCGCAAGGCGAATGCCATTGGTATTCAGCATTAAATGGCGAATCGGACTGGCTTTTAAACGTCGTAAAATCGGCATTAATTGCGGGTGCAAAGTCGGTTCACCACCAGAAACTTGCACCAAATCCGGTTGCTGTTCACTAGCTAATAAGGTTTGTAGCATGATTTCAATATCATCCATGCTGCGTGGATTGCCTTTACCCGGCGCAGAGTTGGCAAAACACACCGGACACTGCATATTGCATTCATCAATGATTTCAAACAATGCCAAACACGAATGCTGCTCATGGTCGGGGCATAAACCGCAATCGTGTGGACACCCCCGTTTAATGGGCGTTTGAAAGGTTTGCGGCATATCACCCGGCTTTAAATAATCCTTACAACGCTTGAAATAGTCAATATCCGTCGAAACCAAGGTTTTCTGTACACCATGTTCCAAACAACGCTTTTGGTAATACACATTACCGTGCTGAAATAAAATTTTCGTGGGTACAACCGCAAGGCATTCTTCACATAATGATTGTGTATGCCCATAGAAAATATAAGGGCGTATTTTATTCCCCATGTTTTAACTCCTGACAGGTAGAACATAACATTAACAATGCATACCCTATTAATACTAAACACAACCATTGGAATAAACCCAATCCGCCGAAAAATATTGGATATGGCTTGATAAACTCCCATAAGAAACGCTGACCTGCATAAATCAACACAAAAACATAAAACCCTTTTTTATTAAAAAACAGCAAGTTACCACGATAACTGAGTAAAAAAATCATCAAGAAAATAGTCATTGTTATGGACTCATACAACTGCACCGGATGACGTGCAATCCCATCCCCAAAATCTACCCCCCAAGGCAATGCAGTCGGTGTACCATAGGTAAAATCGGGTAATCCTGACAAAAAACAACCGATGCGTCCTACAATAATTAATACGATTAAACTAGGTACAAAATACAGCCCCGTGGATTGACGAATCCCCACAAAATATTTAAATATTTCCGCCGCAATAATTGCGCCGAAAATCCCCCCTAACATACTTTTAGCAATACCTGTTTTACCCGCTAAATACACATTAAGTGTACCTAGCACAATACTTCCCAACACCATACCCAATAATAGTGTAATCAAATAATAATGATGCTGCGAATCGTGTTGAATACCATTAGGATAGCTCAGCGCGTAATGGCGACGAAAACTAACACCCGTTAGCAAGGCACAAATGAAAGACAACACATCAAATAAGGTGTGAACCAGCATGATTTAACCACCAATGATCAAACGCTGCCCCGTATTTTCCAGAATAAGGCATCCACCAGTTGCTAATAAAAGCACGCCAAATGCCGCCAATGCCACCCTTAACATTAATGCAGAACTTGGCATGTCTTTACGGAAAAAATGGTATGCCGTTTTGGACAGCAAAAACACTTCTATGATCACAATTAAACCATTCCACACAGCAATCAGTGATGCACTCAGTGCGGTCATTAATAGAAACCCACCGAATAAAACTAATACACCTAATCCGATTAACCATAAAAACCAGAAAAAAACACACCAGATCATTGAATAAACATGTTTTTCCATAACATTGTCAGCTCGTGTGGAAGATGAGAATGCAGTGTAACACGATAGCAACTCATGCGGATAATCCCAACGTTCAGACTGTCATCAATCACACACTTTTTGTAGGATTTAAAACAACCCCCTCCATTTTCGATTATCAAAACCACACAAATGATTGTTTTTATTTAACGAAATACGGTATTACCTAGCTGGCGCGGTTTTTGCTAAAGTCGTAAGTACTTATCTTTATGTAGCGTATAGAGGCACTTTACTCATGTCTGTTGAACAAATTCGTGCATTTTCACAAAAAGCCAAAACCGACCCTGCGTTAGGCGAACAGTTAAAATCCTGCCTGAAAATGAAAGAATTGTTCGCGTTAGCGCGTGAACACGGCTTTGAACTGGTAGAAGATTCGCTGTATCCGCCGAATGAACCGCAATTCACAGCGGATCAGTTATCCGAGCGCATGGCAAAAGCCCTGTTACGCGCTTAAGGTGACGGCATGAAAACCTTCCTCGACTGGTCGGCTTATCACGATGCAGGCATGGGCGACGCTTATGCTGACATCCCTAAAACGGGTGGCGATTTTGCTAAGGCCGTGGCGGTATGCATTAACAGCCGCCAGTGTGAAGCGGAAGGTAAACAAGTGATGTGCCCCAGTTATCGGGTCACAGGCAACGCGCATTTTTCCACGGGTGGACGAGTGCGCTTGCTCAAAACCGCGCTGAATAGCGAATTGGCAGAAGCGGCATTAGCAGACCCGACCTTAGCCGAAGCAATGGACTTGTGTGTGGCATGTAAAGGTTGTAAACGTGAATGCGAAGCCAATGTCGATATGCCTTTGATCAAAGCCGAATATTTAGCGCAACAGGCAGCGCGTAAGGGCTGGAGCTGGCGTAGCCGTTTATTTGCCCACACCCCGCGCTGGTTACACCACTTACCATGGCTCAAAGCCGCCGTGCAATGGCGCAACAAGACACCATTACTCGCCAAATTATCCGAACATTGGTTAGGTTTAAGTGCCAAACGCGCTTTACCACAAGCTGCGGCGCAAGCATTCCACACACCCAATACCACGACAACAGCAGCGAATGCCTTACCCGAAGTGGTGCTATTGGTCGATACCTTCAGCCGTTATTTTGACCCCAGCATTCCCAATGCGGCAGTAGCCGTCTTGCAAGCAGGCGGTTATCGGGTACAAATTGCCGAACCCACCACTAATATTCCAGAACCGCAACGCCCCTTATGTTGCGGACGCACTTACCTTGCGCAAGGCATGATTGAAGCAGCGCGTTACGAAGCCAAGCGTTTGATTGACGCGGTATTACCGCACATTCGAGCAGGGCGAATAGTCGTTGGTTTGGAAGCATCCTGTGTGTTGGGTTTGCGGGATGATGCGCAAGCATTAGGTTTGGGCGAAGCCGCCGCGCAAGTTGGGAAAAACGTTTTATTATTGGAAGAATTTCTCGCCAAAGAAATCACCGCAAAACGTTTAAATCTACCATTAAAAGCATTGGCGGGCGAAACCTTGATTCACGGACATTGCCACCAAAAAGCGGTGGGCGCGTTAAAAGCCATGCGCCGTGTATTAAAGTTGATTCCTGAACACAATTTCAGCGTGATTGAGGCGGGTTGTTGCGGTATGGCGGGCACGTTTGGCATTGAAGCGGAACATGCTGAGCTGGCAACACAAATGGCAGAACAAGCATTAATGCCCGCATTACGCACTAATCCTGAAGCGCGTATTGTCGCTAATGGTTTTTCGTGTCGTCATCAGATGCATGTTCATGGCGATGACCGCGCTCAACACTTAGCGGTGTTATTGCGCGATGCGTTACAGACTTAATTGACCAACAAACGCTTCGGTGCAATAACTTGATGTTGTACCGAACCCAAGCCGACAAATTCGCCAGATTCTGCATACAAACGCAACAAATCCGCATCCGCCAGCGGCATATCAACCCACACACGCTGCCCTTGCCGTAAGCGAGTGATGGTCGCATCCGTAATGGTCGCACTGGCGACATGGGGTAAAGCTTTATCCAAGGATAACAATAGCGGTTCTAATGCAGCGGTATTCGGTTCGTCGCCATCACCCGCGATTTCGCGCAACTGCGCTAGGGTGTACATGGGGAAACCCGCAAACGGGTCAACGGATTCGCGACGCAACATGGAAACATACGCACCGCATCCCAAAGCTTCGCCAATGTCTTCGACTAAGCTACGAATGTAAGTGCCTTTACTGCACGTCACATCCAAGGTAATGGTAGTAGCGGTACGTTCCAATACCGTGAGTTGGTGAATAGTGACTTGTCGTGCTTCGCGCTCAATTTCCACGCCCTGCCGTGCCAACTTGTACAGCGGCTGACCGTCTTTTTTCAAGGCAGAATACATCGGCGGGACTTGGCTAATCGCACCACGAAACGCCGCTAACACGGTTTCAAGCTGTGCATCACTAAGATCAGGAATCGGGCGCGGATTGATTTTTTCACCTTCCGCATCACCCGTGGTACTGGTGTAACCCAAGGTCGCGGTCGTGAGATAACGTTTATCCGAATCCAATAAAAACGCGGAAACTTTAGTCGCCTCACCAAAACAAACGGGTAACATGCCAGAGGCTAACGGATCAAGACTGCCCGTATGTCCGGCTTTTTCAGCAAGGAAGAGGAATCTCGCATCTTGCAGGGCTTTATTGCTGGAAACCCCGAGGGCTTTGTCCAGCAATAAAATACCATTAAGCTTGCGCAGACGACGCTTAGGCTTGGGAAGCTTCGGGTTCTGCATCATCGTCGGCATGGCGATCAGAGGCAACGGCCTTATCAATCAGTGCTGATAAAGCATTACCGCGTGATTGCGTATCATCGTAGAAAAAGTGCAAGGCTGGTGTCATGCGCAATTTCATGACATGACCCAATTCACGCCGCAGGAAACCCGCCGCGTGATTTAATGCCTCTTGCGCCTCCAGACCATGATCAGTCTGCAACACATCAAACCACACCTTCGCATGGGCAAAATCTTTGGAAACCTCTACATCCAGCAGAGCCACCATACCAACACGCGGATCTTTAACCCTCTCACGAACCAGCACAGCCAGTTCGCGGTGGATTTGTTCTGCCACACGATCCGTGCGGGCAAAACCGTGACGAACATTACGTTGTGGCATGGTTAAATCTTCCGTGCCACTTCAACGCGGTCATAACATTCAATTTGGTCGCCCACTTGAACGTCATTGTAGTCTTTCACCGCGATACCACATTCCGTCCCCATGTGAACTTCCTTCACGTCATCACGATGACGGCGTAAGGATTCCAATTCACCTTGGTAAATGACGACATTGTTACGCAATACACGGATTGGTAAACCACGACGAACCGTGCCGTCGATAACCAAGCAGCCTGCAACAGCTCCAAAACCAGAGGAGCGGAACACATTGCGTACTTCTGCCAAACCAACAAAGACTTCGCGTACTTCGGGTGACAACAAGCCGCTCATGGCTTCTTTCACGTCATTAACCACATCGTAAATGATGCTGTAGTAACGGATTTCCACACCTTCATCGGAGGCTGTTTTACGCGCAGTTGCATCAGCACGCACATTGAACGCCACCATAATCGCTTTCGATGCGGCAGCTAAGTCAACATCACTGCCACTGATACCGCCGATACCGGAGGATACCACGCGCACTTCAACTTCATCGGTTGTGAGTTTGAGCAATTCGCTACGAATTGCCTCCACACTACCTTGTACATCAGCTTTAACCAGCAAGTTGACTTGTGCTTTTGAGCCAGATTGCATTTGGCTGAATAAGTTATCGAGTTTCGTGCTGTTTTGTGCGGCAAAGCGGTTGTCACGCAGTTTTTCACGGCGCAACTCAGCGATGTCTTTCGCTTTGCGCTCGTCATTCAGCACAACAACTTCGTCGCCTGCTTCAGGTGCTGCGGAAAGACCCAATACCGCGACAGGAATAGATGGGCCTGCTTCTTTCACGGGACGACCACGTTCATCAAACATTGCACGAACGCGCCCGTACTCTGCACCACACAGGATCAGATCACCACGACGTAATGTGCCAGAACGCACCAGAATGGTTGCAACTGCACCACGACCTTTTTCAATACTAGCTTCGATGACATTACCCAATGCTGGTGAATCAACAGATGCACGCAACTCTTGGACTTCCGCTACCAATAAAATGGTTTCTAGTAAGTCATCAATACCCTGTCCAGTTTTCGCAGAAACCCGCACCACAGGAACATCACCGCCCCATGCCTCGGTTTGCACATCATTTTGCGAGAGTTCAGCTAATACGCGATCTGGGTCTGCGGATGGCTTATCGATTTTATTAATCGCAACCACCATTGGCACACCAGCAGCTTTTGCGTGCTGAATGGCTTCTTTGGTTTGCGGCATAACGCCGTCATCAGCAGCCACAATCAACACCACGATGTCCGTTACTTGCGCACCACGCGCCCGCATTTTAGTGAACGCCGCGTGTCCTGGTGTATCCAAGAACGTTACCGTACCGTGATCGGTATCAACGTGATAAGCACCAATATGCTGTGTAATACCACCTGCTTCACCAGCGGCAACGCGGGTTTTACGAATGTAGTCGAGCAAGGAGGTTTTACCGTGGTCGACGTGACCCATGATGGTGACAACTGGTGGTCGTACTTGGACTTCGTACTCTGTTTCTTGATCCATCACGGATGCCAACAGAGCCGCATCATCCATTTCCTGCATAGGCTTAGCCTTATGCCCCAGCTCTTCTGTCACCAAAATCGCGGTGTCTTGGTCAATAGACTGGTTGATCGTCACCATCATGCCCATTTTCATCATGGATTTGATAATGTCTGTGGCACGAATCGCTAATTTCTGGGCAAGATCAGAAACCACAATAGTGGTTGGAATCTCAATTTCACGCACAACAGGAGCAGTCGGCTTTTCAAAGCCATGCTTGTTAGAGGGGGCATGGCGTGCATCAGCCTTACCGCCGAATACAGGTTGTTTCCCACCTTTCTTTTTCGCATGTTTACCAGCGGCACTAGCCTCCTCACGTTCCCCACGCCCTGGTGCTTTGCTTTTTGACAATTTCTTGCCTTGCTTTTTGTCACCAGCACGCTCTTCATCGAAATCCTCATCCACGCGAGGTGAAGCTGGATTCGGTGGAACTTTCGGCGTACTCGGTTTTGGCTGCTGCTGAGCTTTTGCCTGCGTGGTTGGCGCAGGGGCAGCAGCGGGCGGTTGTGGTGTCGGAGCAGGTTTTGCTGCTTCAACGGCTTTGGCTTCCACAACTGGGGTTAAAACTTGTGCGGGTTTCGGCTTCAGTTTGGATGGACGGCGTTTTAAGGCCGCCGCTGCTGCTTCTTTTGCCGCCGCTGCCACAGCTTCGCGCTGTGCTTTGGCACTCAGGGTTTCCACTTCTTCGCTACCTATGACACTGGTTTTAGCAGTGCTTGCAGGTTGTTCAACATTTGCAGCTACGTTTTTAATAGCTGGGGCTTCGATCATCGGCGCATTAACCACAGAAGATTGCGTTTCAACCGCCGCTGTTGGTTTTATTATAACAGGTTCAGGTGCAATAATGGCGGGTTCTGGCTCAATATCTGCGACTTGTTGCGTAATCTCTTGCTCCGTATCGGGTTCATTGGTTGTTTCGGCCAACACCACCGGCACTTCGTCGGTTGAAATACCCGAAGTGACTACAGGCTCAGTAATCGCTACAGTTTCCTGTACCGAGTCCTGCTGCTGCAAAACGGATGTCATATCCGTCTGAGCGACTGTTTCTGGTTCAACAGGAAGTGGGAAATCCACTGCCTGCCCTATCGTTTCTGGCATAACAGGAGCACTTGTCACACTACTCACTGTTTTACCTGTTTCGGTCTTTTGGCGTTGCTGTTCTAAACGACGTGCTTCTAGCTGACGACGTTCTTGCTCAGCTTTTTGGATAGCGGCTTCACGCGCTTTACGCTCGGCGGCTAACTGTCGCGCTAATTCTTCTGTACGGCTGGCACTGTGACCAACATGAGCAAGCTGCTCATCATCATGCTGGTCTGAACCTGTGGCAAATGTTTTTTTACGTCTGACTTCTACGCTAACTGTTTTGCCACGTCCTGCACCACCTAGCGTCATTTCACTAGTCGAACGACGCTTTAAGGTGATTTTACTGTTATTCGCTGTTGATGCCGTCGAGCCTTGGCGGATGTGCGCCAGCAGGGTCAACTTTTGTGCATCTGTAATGCGCGAATCCGGTCCTGAGACGTGAATACCTGCGTCTTGTAACTGCTTAAGCAGAACTTCCACGGGGGCATTTATGATCTCGGCAAGTTTTCTAACCGCTATATCCGACATTTACAAACCTCCCATAGAATTATGCTTCTGCCTTGTTATCCTCGAACCAAGGGGCACGCGCTGTCATAATCAATTGTGCAGCACTCGTTTCATCAAGGTCGCCAGCTTCCATCAGTTCGTCAACAGATTGCTCTGCTAAGTCTTCCATTGTGCAAATTCCATGTGCAGCCAAGCGGAATGCCAATTCGTCATTCATGCCGTCCATATGCAACAGGTCTTCAGCAGGCAAACTACCATCTTGGGAAATCGCCTGTGACAGTAGGGCTGTTTGTGCCCGATCACGCAATTCATTGATCAGGTCTTCATCGAATCCATCAATTGCCATGAACTCTTCAACTGGAACATAAGCAACTTCTTCCAAGGTTGAGAAACCTTCCTCAACCAGCATGACAGCCACTTCTTCATCAACGTCCAATTTATCCATGAAGAGTTTGATGATAGCTTGCTGTTCAGCTTGTGTTTTAGCCTCAGCTTCTTCCACGCTCATGACATTAAGCGTCCAACCTGTCAAATCACTGGCCAAGCGCACATTTTGTCCGCCGCGTCCAATCGCTTGTGACAGCTTG
>CAZTUZ010000086.1:0-10841 GCA_964617055.1 uncultured Thiothrix sp. | reverse complement strand
CCCACAAAAGCAATGTCGTGCGGGGTACTGGTGCGGAATAACCAAGTCGCCAACTGAATCGAGTTTTCAGGCCCGACCATGACTTGTTCAGCCATTTTGAAATCCAAGGTTTTCATCATAAACTCGGTGGATTCCACCACTTTATTCACGCCTGTTGCCGGATTAAACTCACACATTAATAAGCAATGATCCAACCAATGCACGCCCGCACCGCGAATATCATCCGGCCACGGGTCTGGGTTGACTGTACCCACATCCGTACCGACGTAATCTTTGGCAGCAAACAAGCGCATTTCGTGACCGCTCGGTAACTGGAATTGCAACATGCGCCCCGTGAATGGCAATGCACCCGCTTCCAACATTTGCGTGCTAACACCGTAAGCTTCAATGCGTTGCTGGAAAATATCCAAATCCGCATCATTTTCAACTTTGTAAGCAACGTGATGCAAACCTGCACGGTCCGCAGGTGACAGAATCAGGGAGTATTTGTCCCATTCATCCCAACATTTTAAGTACACATTGCCGTCTGCATCCGTATGAACCGTTTTCATCCCCAACACTTTTTCATAATGTTGCAGAGCAGGTTCCATCTCCATAACGAAGATATTGATGTGGCCGATTCGCATAACTCCCATGATTTAATCCTCTCCTGAGTTGCTAAACAGAAAACCACACCCTAAAAGCGTAAGGTATTTATTATTTAAAGGTTTATTCCCATCCATCGAGGGAGACACCGAACGACCACAGTCGAACGGTGCTCACGGGAGGGGAGGAGTGAGAAACTTATGTCACGACGCTCAAGAAACGATCATTTAATGCTTGATCGTGGTAGAAAATCGCGCCGCCTAATTCATCCGAAGTCCATGTGATCTTTTCATGGTCGGGATACCAGTCGTAGGAATCGCAGAAGGTTTCATTGCGATTGCCAGACGGGTCAAAGAAATAAATGGTACGCCCACGGGTAATGCCATGACGGGTCGGGCCAATGTCGATGGGGATTTTGTACATGCCCATAATGTCTGCCGCGTGCAGCACTTCTTCCCAACTTTTCAGCAGAAAGGAAACGTGATGCAGTTTGTCTTTACCTGGGAAACGAATAATCGCTAAATCGTGAGCTTTCATGCCGCAGGTTAAGAAACTGCCGATTTTTAACTCACCATCCACCACGATTTCTGCTTCTTGGAAGCCTAAAACCTCGGTAAACAGTTTGACCGAACCATCCAAATCATCGCCGTACACCAAACAATGGTCAAAACGGTGGACTTTCATGCCTTTCACGTCTTCTGACCACGGATGCGGATTTAACCGACCCAAGCCATTACCTTTCACATCCTTGTCGGCATACAGTTCAAAATGATGCCCAGTGGGGGAATCAAAACGCACCCGTTCGCCACAATGCTTTAACTCGCCAGCCGGAATGCGTTCGACCTTGCAACCAAAATCACGCAGTTTTTGTTCCATTGCATCCAAGGTGGCAGTGCTATCAACTTTGAATGCCATGAAATCCATGCCGGGTGCATCCGCTTCACGCAGCACCAGCGAGAACCAATCTTGTTCATCCCAACCTTTGAGATACACACGACCTTGTTCATCACGGTCGGTTTCGACTAAGCCGACCCGCTCAATGTAATGCACTAGCGATGCCTGCATATCCAGCACGCGCAGTTGCACATGCCCCGGTCTTAAAACTCCAGTCATTGGCATTGGAAAATCTCCTCCAGTATTAACCTACGCTCTTGCCGTGTGTTGCCTTACGCATTAAGCCCACCACTTCAATGCTTAAATTGCTTAACGGTTGGCAACGGCACGCCAGCACTAAACCCTCGCTCTCTTCCTGTTCAGTGACGTGCGCACGACTCATTTTGCCGTTGACATATTCGCCTTCACGAATATGCACTTTGCAAACCCCACAGCCACCATTACGGCAACCAATGGGGATACCCTTTTTGCCCAAACGCGCCATTGCATTGAGCAAAGACTCTTGGGGCTTACACACAAATCGTTCCCCTAAATCGGGAATGTCGACGGTCAGTAGCGTTGCGCTATTCATGCAACCACCTCTCACACGAATGCCGCGTGATAAAACGCCTTAAAACGGTTTCACGAAATTAATGCGGAAAGTGTGACCTGCTGCCGCTGGCGTACTGCCTGCTTTTACGTCGTATTCATCGTAATAAGCGGCTTTAACAATGCCGCCGAGACTTTTCACGGTGTAACTGCCTTCCAATCCCACCGCATGTTTGCTGAATTTGTTGTCGGTTGCGCCCGTGCCTTTATCTTTGGTGACTTGCATTTGGTCGTAACCCACCAAACCTATTTCCGTCACATCATTAAGCTTTTTGCCCAAACCCCATTCCACGGAAACTTGATCGCCCGGTTCAAAACCACCATCGGCTTTGCCATTGACTTCGTAACGCGCCAATGCCGAGGCTGAAACGCTTTTATCGGGGGTTAAATACGCTGTACCGCCAGCGGTGAGCATCGTGCCGTTATAGCCATTACCCACGGATGCCATTTCCTTGCTGTCGGCATTATCGAACCAAAAACCCGCAGCAGCAGCGGCATCCCACATAGAACCGTGCCAACTCAGAATCGCAGGTCCGATGAAAACATCACCAATACCACTTTTACTCTTGTCATAACCGACGGCATTGAAACTGAAATCTTTGTTGATCATCGGCACAATCGCTTCAAAGCCGTAATCCGCACCCAAGACTTTTTTATCTGTCATGTGCACAAAACGGTGAGCAATCGCCGTCACCGAACCCGTATTACTACCCGCAATGTCATCACTCGACCCCGGAGCTTTTAAGGAATTAATGTCGTAATTGACGGCATAACCAATGTAGTAATTACCCGCAGGTGGAACACTGGCGGCTTTCACGCCTTCGATACCTGGCACATAATGCCCGCCCGCTTGCACCTGCATGGTGACACCGCTAAGAACAGCCACCGCCAGCCAAGTGTGTAATGGTTTATGCATAATCGTCCTCCTCCAGACGCTGTTAAGCTTTGCGTTTAAATCGGCAGTTTTTCCTCCCAGAACCCTGCCTACGAATGCTATAGCAAGCGACGTGCCACCCGATAAAAACTCAATATTTCAATAAGTTGCCTATCTTTACCCATCCAACAACCTAACGAATTGATCAAGTTCCCGAAAATGCCTAAGCATTTCATCAAGTGCGGTAACTGTACGCCGAATCATCCGCCATTCGACAAGCCCCTGAATTATCGCTTAACAGAAATAATATCGATATTTTTAAAAATTGTCGATAATAAAATAACAACTCGATAAAGTTTACGCCGACCACAGCAAGAATCTGTTAGGCTAAAGCGTTTTTGAGGTAGTGATTGCCGTGTTACAAGAAGTGCTCTACATCACCGTGCCCGTGTTTGGGATTGCCTTACTTGGCTTTATTTACGGCAAGCTCAATCGCGATAATATTGATTCCGCCAATCGCCTGAACATTAACCTGTTCGTCCCCGCGCTCTTGCTGTTCGCACTCACCGAAAAAATCCCAAACCTTGCCGCAACGGGCGACATTGCCTTAGCCGCCGCTTTGGTGGTGCTTGTACCGGGTGTGTTGGTCATACCGCTGGCGGATCGGTTACGGATTCCGCGTAAAGCCATTGTTCCGGCAATGATGTTTAATAATTCGGGGAATCTTGGCTTACCATTAGCCACGTTAGCGTTTGGTAAAGAACATTTGTACCTGTCGATCATTGCGTTTTTGGTGTCATCCACCCTGCATTTTTCGCTCGGTATTTGGTATTTGAGTGGGCAATTCAAAGCCCGTGATTTGCTTTTGAATCCGGTCTTTGCTGCCACAGCGGTGGGGTTAGGCATGAATTTGCTCGGCTGGCATTTTCCACTCATGCTCAAACCGGGGTTGGAAATGCTGGCGAATGTATCGATTCCCTTGATGCTCATCGCATTGGGCGTGCGTTTAACCGACATTGAATGGCATCACTGGAAAACAGGCATGATGGGCGCAATCCTCGCCCCCGTTACGGGTTTAATCGCAGCGTGGTTAGCCATTGAGTTATTGAATTTACAAGGCACAAACCGCCAAGTGATTTTATTATTCGGCGTATTGCCACCTGCCATCATGAATTTCTTACTGGCAGAACGCTACCAATTACACCCGCACGAAGTCGCCTCGATTGTCGCGTTCGGCAACTTAGCGGCACTGATTAGCGTACCGCTGTTGTTGATGGTGATTTTGTAATTACGTTTCGATACTGGCGTAGACTGCTAATAAAGTCTGCGCCGGAAGGTACAATTTCAGCGGGTCATCCTGTAGGGGAATAAAACCGAAATACTGGTAATAAGCTGCGGCATTGTCATCTTTGGCATCCACCACCAACGCAACAATGGCGAAATCCCCCAGTAGGCTCACCGTGCGTACTATGGCATCCATCAGCAGCCGTTGCCCAATTTGCACACCTTGGTGTTGCTGATCCACCGCCAAACGCGATAAACGCACCACGGGCAAACAACCTTTCGGTAATTTCTTCGCGTCGTTTGGATTCAAGTAATCCGCCGGAATTTCTGCCAAAGTCGTGGTGTAAAATCCCAAAATCGTGCTGGGCTGCGCAGGTCGTACCGCTACCCAAGTACGCGAAACCTGCTTTTTCTGATGTTGCTGTGCGGTTTGCTGCAAATAACGGTTTAAATCTGCCTGACCGCAATCGAATGTTTTACGCGCATGATCTGCCGTCAATAGCACAATTGCCAGCTCATCCCCTTCCGCGATCATGCTTTAACCACCGTCCGCTGATAACGTTTGGCGGCTGCCAATAATGCGGCATTGGGTTGCGGCGGATGCTCTAACGCCTGTAAAAATGCCTGCGTATCGCGTGCGCTCAGTCGAATGACCTGTTCCTGACGCATAATGCGTTCCGCCTCACGAATCGCTGACTGTACAATGAATTGATTTACCGAGGAAAATCCCGCCCATGATGCAGCTTGTTCTAACAAGGCTTTGACATCCGGTGACACGCGACTCACTACGCGCTCGGTTTTTTGAGGTATTTCGATAGTCGCCATAACGACTTCTCCCGATGGTTGAATCAAAGAGAAGCCTAGCAATAAGTTGCCATTTTGGCAACAAACCGTCTAATGCGTTAAGCGAGAAACTCGGCGACGAGCTGATTAAAACGGGCGGCGTGTTCGATTTGCGTCCAGTGTCCGCATTGCCCGAAAACGTGCAGTTCGGCATGGTCAATCAGCGACACCAAATCGTAGGCATTTTGCAGCGGAATCACTTTGTCATCGCGCCCGTGCACGATCAGGGTGTGATGCGGTAAAGCGCGAATGTCTTCCTGTTTACTGGTCATCGCGTCGACCCATTGCTGGCGCGGCGCGGGGAACATGCTCGCAAACGATTCTTGGAATCCCTCACGAATGCTGGCTTGATAACGCAATTCCGCCAGTTCATCCGTGACCAAAGCGCGGCTGTAAGCGAAAATATCCAGCAAGGATTTCATGGTTTCCAGCGATGGTTCATAACCCCACACGCGATCCAAACCATCAGTAATGGTAAACGGTACGCCCACGCTGCCCATTAACACCAATTTATTGACCCGTTCGGGATGACGAATCGCCAATGCCAACGCCAAAGCACCGCCGAACGAATTACCAACCACGGAAGCCTTGGCAATGCCCAACGCATCCAACAAACCCACCGCCTGCGCCACCCAATTATCCATGTTGTAAACCGCATTCGGCTGGCGTTCGCTAAAACCGAAACCCGCCATGTCGGGTGCAATCACGCGGTATTGTTTAGCCAGTGCTGGAATCGTCAATCGCCAATTCGCCCACGCACTCACGCCAGGACCCGAACCGTGAATCAGCAATACGGGTTCGCCCGTGCCGACATCGTGGTAATTGGTTTGAATGCCAGCAGCCGCAATGCTGTTAGCAATTTCAGGATTGGTTGTCGTCATTGTCTTGTGCCTCTTGATGTCGGGCTAAAGCCCGACCTACTAAATATGTTTGAATAATGGGCTTTTACTGGTCGCCGCTTGGCTGGATTGGTTGTAAAAGTTTTCCATGAACATGGCTTTTTCAAACAATCGCCCTTGCATGAGCGTGGTAATGCACGCATCAATCATCGGCGGCGGGCCACACATGTAAGCCTTATGCCCTGCAAACTTGCCATTGAAATGCGCTTTTGCCGCTTCGTGAACGTAGCCACGCATCCCTTGCCAAGCCGAATCCGCTGGCTCATCCGACAACACCGGAACGTAGGTAAAATTCGCGTGTTCGGCGGCGAGTTCTTCAAACAATTCGCGGTAATACAATTCGCTTTGATTACGCGCACCATAAATGAAGGTAATCTGGCGCGTTTCGCCTTTTTCAAACAAATCCAGAATCATCGATTTCGGGCTGGAAAGCCCCGAACCACCCGCAAGGAAAATCATCGGTTCAGGGGCGGATTCGCGCACAAAGAAACGTCCATACGGTGCGGTAAAACGGATTTCATCGCCGACTTTTAACTGATGATGCAACCACGTTGTGCCTTTACCACCTTCGACCAATGCCACGTTTAGCTCAATCAAATGCCGCTCGGATGGCGGACTGGCAATCGAAAACGCACGCGGTTGATCTTCCAGCCCCGGAATCAACAAGTTAATGTAATGCCCTGCCTGAAAATCCAAACCATCGTGTTCAATCGCTAAGAAGATCGCTTTAATGCGCGGTGTCAGTGTTTCGATTTTCGACACCACGCCGACGAAATCGCGCACGGGATGATTTTGTGCGTCGGGGTCTTCTTCAATATCCGCTTCCAAGGTCAGATCGCTTAATGGCGTGGCGCAACACGCGAGGCATTGACCTTCTTCGCGCTCCATCTCCATTAAAGCAAACGGTGAAGCCGCACCGTGGTCAATGTCGCCCTCCACAATCGTGACTTTGCAAGTGCCACATAAACCATGTCCGCAAGCGTGTGGCAGGTAAACCCCTGCCCGCAATGCCGCATCCAGCAAGGTTTGCCCTTCTTCCACCTCGATGGTCGTGCCAATCGGGTCAATGGTTACTTCGTAGGTCATAACAGCCTCCGTGAAAGGGGGAAACGTCCCCCCTTTCCTTTTTTAATTCCCTGTTCCCTGATACCCCGTCAATTCAGGCGTGCGTAAACGCAGCAGGGATTTATGCCCCACGCCGTTTTCCCGCAAACTTTTGCCCATATCGGGGGTAAAGGCTTGACCGTCGAGTAACCACTCCACTTTATCCCACTGAATGCGGGCGAAGTCGGGATGCGCCCCCAATACCGTGGGCAATACCGCTTCTGTTAATGCGCCAAACGGCATGTCGGGCGGCAACGGATAAGCATTCGCGGTAGCAATGCTGGTGTGATAATCCCACCCCACATACACCAATTGATTGCCGTGGAAGCGATCCACGCTGTCTTTCATCACGAATGGGTATTCGCCATTGATGGATTTAACTGCCATGTTCGCCTCCGTTATGCTGCATCTTGCGTGGTTTCGGTATCTGCCGCTGGGGTTGTGCCGTGCATAGCTTGCCAACGCGCTTCATCCGCCGAACCCGCGTAATCGCCGCCGTCTTCAGGGTGGAAGTGATACCAGTTCAAAATATCGGGAATCGCCGCGCCGCCGCAATTGCCTTGGAAGATTTGGTGTACGGGCAACCACGCATTGACGTATTTTTCCGGTTCGTGGTCGAAAATGTCTTTGCAGCCGTCGGAACAGGTGTGGAATTTCTCGCCGTTAAACTCGCTGCTGCGGTAAGCAATCTGCATCGGGTCATCTTTTGCCACTTCGGTAAACAGCATCGGGATTTGGCAGACTTGGCATAATTGCGGCAAACCACCGTTGTAGTAACGCTTGCCTTCTTTCGCCATTTGCGCCCACATTTCGTAACGCGGACGGTAATATTTGTCGAAAGTATTCGGGTACTTTTCGGACAACCAATCCATTTTCTTTTCGCTCGGCAACCAGAAATGAATGGAAGCGGCGTGCGCGTAGTTATACAACGTTCCCCACACTTGATGGCTTAAATGCTCCGCTTCGGCAGTGGCAACGTCGTGGTATTTCGGCATTTTCAAACCGTAACGCGCCAAATCATTGAATAACGCGCCGCCGTTTTCGACGAAGTAAATGTCCCACGCTTCTTTCCACGACATGGGGCTTTCCGGCAGCATGTAATCTTGCATGGCAGAAACCAATGCCAACACGCGATACGCCCGCCAGAAATGTTTGTCGATCCAACCTTGCACAATTGGCAGGTTATCTTCGTGCTGTTCCACCAAGAATTTGATGATTTCCAAACCCAGCGTCATGTGGCGCGATTCATCCGATTGCGCGGAAAAACCAAATGTTACGGTCGCCATATCGCCATTGAACGCCGCACCGGACATGAATGGCACGAACAGCAAATTGGTCAGAATGTATTCAAACGCAAACGATACCGAGGTAATGAACTCGAATGGACCTGCGGATTTTGCATCATCAAAATACGACTTCGGTACAGAGAGATACCACACGCGGTCGTGCATGTGGAACGGGTCGTGCATCCCATTGAAATGCTTGTTGTAATGGCTAATGGTGTGGATTTGCGTTTGTGCGTGGCGCAATTCGTCAATCGATTGCATCTGGCAAGCGATTTGCGCCCCCTCACCACTGAACTGCCGCGCTAAACGTGCAAAGCCGCGATGCGCTTGGTATTCCAGCGGCGAAACGCCTTGGATAAACAATTTCAGCGCGTTGACGTAACTGGCATCCGCCAAATTCAGGTGGGCATTGTTTTGCGCGAAACTGTCCATTACCGCGTAGAGCTTTTTGTCTTTTTCCGCTTGGTATTTCCAATACGCATCCACGGTTAAACGGAACGGGTCTTCCCATTTGCTCCAATCGGTGATTTTAATGCCTTCGTAAGTTTCGTTGGAAAACACTTTTTCTTTGGGCTGATAGGTTGGTTCCCAACCCAAACCACGGGTCAGTAACTCGTAACGTTTACGCATATTGAGTTTTTTTGCCATGTGACAGTCCTCCTCTGATTAATGGCGCGAAATGCGGAAATAGTCGTCGTCTTCGTCAATATTACCCGACAGCGAAATCAAGGTCAGGTGCAGTTCTTGCAGGTCAATATCGCGTCCGGCTTGTTCGGCAACCACTTCGCGGGTCATGCTCAATTCGCCCATTGCTTCAATGCGTACCAAGCCGGGTTGATGGATCACCGTCGCGGCGGGGTTTTCCTGTTCCAACGCATGAATGAAAGGACGTGCGTCCGCCGTGTCTTGGAAAATCATGAATACTTTGCTTACCGACATTACACACCTCCCAGCTTAATGCCTTGTTTTGCCAATCGCGCCAGCAACTCCTGTTTCACCGCCGCCAATTGCGCCGCGCCATTGTCCGCAAATGCCAAGGTTGCTATCGGGGTTAAGGCTTGTTCCATGCGGGCTAACCATTGGCTTGTCCATTGCGCGAGTAATGCCGCATTCGCAGGGGATTCCGCCGCTGTCACTTTCAGCAGTTGATTCGTCCAGCGCGTGGTTTCGTCCGACCATTCGCGCATGAACTGGGTGAGCATAATGAACGGGCTACCACCTTCAGCGGCGAGTTGCGTGGTGAAACGCTCATACAATAACGGGTATAACAAACCGTCCAGCACCACGTTTTGCGCGACCATGATTACAAACCAATCATCCAGCACGAAAGAATCTTCGATAGCGTGGCGCAATGGCTGCCATACAGGGGCATCCAACCACGCGGCTTTGGCAGCGAGTAAACTGGTTTCTTCATTACCGTCCAATAACAAAGCAATGCGCGACACATATTGCGCCATGCCAATGTGGTCAAAGCCATTGAATGAAGCAACCGACGTAATCGTCGTGCCATAACCACGGTCGCAAATGTCTTGGTTATTCATGTTCGCGCCGTATTCGACATGACGCAGCGGAATCAATACCTGACGCACTTTGTCTTGCACAGCAGCGGGAACGGTGTGTAACAGATTGTGCTTTTCAATCAATTCAAAACTGTTTTCCATACCCTCCTGCTGTTTAGCGCGAGCCGTCACATAGCTGGTGTAGTAATACTGGCGCGGGTCGGTAAAGGTGTACCAATCCTGCATCACAATCGCGGTACGGCTGGCATCGAACAATTGCTTGTTGGGTTCCCACGACGGCGGGTAATGGAAATTGCAAGTCGGCTGAATGTCATACACCGCTTCCTGATAACGAGTCGCTGGCTTGTGCTCCCCCACTCGCCGCGCCGTGTAGCCATAATTCACCCGTAACGGCTTAACCTCTTTTGCCGCAATGTTTAAAGACATGCTGAATCTCTCCTCTCTTACTCATTCAAAACCACGATTACTGCCGTAACCCCGGTTGCCCGTAACGCCATTTCAAACGGTCAAAATCCACTTGCGCTTGCTGTTCCGTGGTCAACGACTGCACTTGCTGCTGCTCACAAAACCGCCGAAACTGCTCAAACGGCAGCATCAACTCCACAAACAAAGTCGGATCACCAATCGAAAAATCGAACTCCACAAAACGGTTATTGCGAACCCCCGTCACCCGCACAAAACGCGGCGGCACAACGGGCGGCGAAACATTCGACTGCATGAACTGTCCTCCTCCAGAACAATCAACCGATGTTTCCTGTAGAGCAAACAATGTGCCAATGAAATAAGGCACTGATTAACAATGAATTAGTGATTTCAGCGTGGTAAAAACAGCGGGCAGAATGTTACGAATTGATAAGGTGGGAAGAAAAGAGGTGATGATTTGAAGAACACTAAGTAGGTCGGACTTCAGTCCGACATATTCTTTATTGAAAATATCTTGTCATATTAATTGTCGGGCTAAAGC
>CAZTUZ010000085.1:4990-10842 GCA_964617055.1 uncultured Thiothrix sp. | reverse complement strand
TACACTCTTTCCCTACACGACGATCTTCCGATCTGACGTGGCTGGCGTTCTGTTGCGGTTATTGAACAGCGCGAGATCGACCAATGGTTCTTGAAAATCACTGCCTACGCCGATGAGTTATTGGAAGAAATCGGCAAAATGTCCGGTTGGCCGCAACAAGTTCGCACCATGCAGGAAAACTGGATTGGGCGTTCTGAAGGCGTGGAACTCGAATTTGGTTTGGTGGGTTCAACACAAAAATTAACCGTGTTTACCACCCGCCCTGATACATTAATGGGTGTGACTTACGTTGCGGTCGCAGCACAACACCCGTTGGCATTAAAAGCAGCAGAAACCAACCCAGATTTGGCGGCATTTATCGACGAGTGCAAGCAAGTTAAAGTTGCTGAAGCTGACATGGCTACCTTGGAAAAGAAAGGTATGGCGACGGGTTTGTACGCGCTGCATCCGGTTACAGGCGCGACTGTTCCGGTCATGGTGGCAAACTTTGTGCTGATGTCGTATGGCTCTGGCGCGGTCATGGCTGTTCCAGCGCACGATCAGCGCGATTGGGAGTTTGCTCAGGCTTATGGCTTGCCGATTAAGCGTGTAATTATTGCCCCTGATGCTCCCGATGCGGATTTGACCGTGGCGGCTTTCACGGAAAAAGGCGTATTGGTGGATTCGGGCGAGTTTACAGGTTTGAGTTCGTCCGCTGCTTTTGATGCGATTGCCAATTGGTTAATGGCGCAAGGTAAAGGTCGTCGCCGCGTGAATTTCCGCCTGCGTGATTGGGGTGTCTCCCGTCAACGCTATTGGGGTTGCCCGATTCCGATTATCTACTGCGATGATTGTGGCGCAGTCCCCGTGCCAGAAAAAGATTTGCCTGTGGTATTGCCGGAAGACGTAACCTTTGACGAAACGGGCGGCTCGCCAATTAAGCGGATGCCAGAATTTTACCAAACCACTTGCCCGTGCTGTGGTAAACCTGCGACCCGTGAAACCGACACGTTTGACACATTTTTTGAATCGTCGTGGTATTACGCACGTTACGCTTGCCCCGATAGCAGTGCAGCCATGCTGGATACCCGCGCCAACTATTGGTTGCCAGTTGACCAATACATTGGTGGCATTGAACACGCGATTTTACACTTACTGTATTCACGTTTCTTCCACAAATTAATGCGTGACAGCGGTTTGGTGGAATCCGATGAGCCGTTTACCAACTTGCTCACACAAGGTATGGTTCTGGCAGAAACCTTCTACCGTGAACGTGATGGTGGCGGACAGGATTGGTTCGCGCCGAATGCAGTGAACGTCGAACGTGATGAAAAAGGGCGTGTGTTGGGCGCAACATTATTGGCGGATGGGCAGCCTGTGAATGCAGGTGGTGTTACTAAAATGTCCAAATCCAAAAATAATGGCGTTGACCCGCAAGAAATGATCGAGAAATACGGCGCGGATACGTTGCGTTTATTTTCGATGTTTGCCGCACCACCTGACCAAAGCATGGAATGGTCGGATTCGGGTGTGGAAGGGGCGCAGCGTTTCTTACGCCGTGTGTGGAAACAAGTGTTTGAGCACGTTGCCAGTGGTGCGGTTGAGCCATTGAATAAAGCGGGTTTGACTGACGCGCAACAAGCCTTGCGCCGTAAAGTTCACCAAACTTTGCAGAAAGTTTCTGACGACATGGGGCGGCGTTACACCTTTAACACGGCAGTCGCGGCGAATATGGAATTACTCAATAACATCAACCGTTTTGCCGATGATTCTGCTCAAGGTCGTGCGGTGCGCCAAGAAGCATTAGAAATGCTGATTGTCATGCTCGCGCCGATTACGCCGCATATTAGCCATGTGTTATGGCAAGCGTTGGGGCATTCCGACGCGGTGATTGATACGTTGTGGGCGGAAGTCGATGAAAGTGCATTAGTACAACATACGTTAGAGTTGATTGTGCAAGTCAATGGTAAAGTGCGCGGCAAGGTGCAAGTGAATGCCCATGCCAGCGAAGATGAGATCAAATCGGCAGCCTTGGTGAATGAGAATGTGCAAAAATTCCTGGAAGGTGCAACGGTACAAAAAGTGATCGTTGTTAAAGGTCGTTTGGTTAATATCGTGGCAACGTTATGAAAAAACAGTGGCTTCCCGTTTTCAGGGTCATGAGTATGGTATGGGTTTTAAGCGCGTGCAGTGGTGAAGTATTTCACCTGCGTGGTAGCGAGCCATTACCTGCGATTGCTCAGCAGGGCATATTTGTGCAAGGTGTTGACCCGCGCGGCGATTTTGGTATCGCTTTACAGGACGGGTTGGAAGATGCAGGTGCTAAGCTGAAGAAAACTCCACAAGATGCGGGAATGCTGCTGACAATTACCAATGTGCGTGAGAATCGTTCGGTGTCGGGGTATTCCTCGACCCGTCAGGTGCGCGAGTTCAATCACAGTATTGATGTGGATTTCCGCGTGAATAGCAAAGCTTTACCTGATGTTGTCGAGCGTTCCGTGCATGTGGAACGCTCACAAGTGTATGACGGTCAGTATGTGTTAGGGACTTCGGAAGAAGAAAACTTGGTCAAAGATGAATTGCGCCGCGAAGCGGTGCGCCTGCTGCTGTTACGCTTACAGGCACTTTCCGCAAAACCGTGATTAAGTTCGTGCTAAACGTACCACTTCCTGCACCAGTTTAGTAATTCCCAACGCGGCTTCAGAAATACTCCCTGCCAACATATAGGCAGGGGTGCTGACCACTTTCCGAGCTTCATCCACCACGATATTATCGACAGGGCAGGTGATGTGCACTCCTCCCATTTGCTCAATCGCGGTAGCAGCACTTGTGTCATTACCAATGGTGGCTTTTGCACCTTCACCATAAACCTGTGGAATCATCGCTGGGGCAATGCAAATAAAGCCCAATGGTTTACCTTGCGCCGCCATTGCTTGGCAAAACGCTAAAACATCCGGCTGTACGCTGCATTCCGCGCCTTTAAATGCAAAATCGCTCAAGTTTTTTGCCGCACCATAACCACCTGGTAAGATTAATGCGTCAAATTCAGCGGCATTGGCGGTGGCAAGGTCTTGCACATTCCCGCGTGGAATGCGGGCTGCTTCTACCAAAACATTGCGTGTTTCGGGCATGACTTCGCCCGTTAAGTGATTGATAACGTGAGCCTGTGTCACATTCGGGGCAAAACATTGGTAAGTGCAACCTGCTTGTTCTAATGCCCATAAGGTCAAAACGCTTTCGTAAATTTCCGCGCCATCATAAACGCCACAGCCGGATAAAATAACGGCTACTTTCATGGTTTATCCTCCTTTGATTGAATATTTTCCCAATGTTGCCGTGCTGCTAAAACAGTTTGGAAGTGAATATCGACAATATCACTTACCACGTTCGCATAACCACCCGCCATGCTCACGCTTACGGGCAATCGTTGCTGCTGGCAAAAGGCAAACACCATTTCATCACGCTGCTGCAAGCCCGTTTTGGTTAGGGAGAGTTTGCCCAGACGGTCGTGTTCATAAGGGTCAGCTCCTGCTACAAATAACACTACATCTGGGGCGAATCGCTGCAAAACCGTGGCTAATGCCTGTTCTAATGCGGCGAGGTAAGTGTCGTCGTCGCAGTTATCCGGCAATTCCACATCCAGATCGCTGGTTGCTTTGTGCAGGGGAAAATTGTTTTTGCCATGCAGCGATAAGGTAAAAATGCTGGGATCATGTTGCAAAATTTGCGCACTGCCATTACCTTGATGCACGTCCAAATCTATGATCAATGGGAAACGCGCTTGTCCGGTAGTTTGTAAATGACGCGCTGCAATTACGCTGTCGTTGAACACGCAAAAACCCTGTGCCTGTGCGTAACAGGCGTGATGCGTACCACCTGCGAGGTTCACTGCAACGCCTGTTTGTAATGCAACTTCAACAGCCGCAATCGTTGCCCCCGACGAGCGGCGCGAGCGTTCAATTAATGCTGCTGACCACGGAAAGCCCAACACCCGAATTTCTTTGTCACTTAACTGCCCATCGACAGCCCGTTGCACATAATCTGCATCGTGCGCTAAGCGCAGTTGCTCCAGTGTTGCTGCAGGTGGTAATTGTAAATCAATGACTTGTGAAGGGATGTCTCGGTTGTGTGCTTCAATGCGTTCGCGCAATAAACGGTATTTGCACATCGGGAAGCGATGTTGGGATGGCAGGGGTAAAACAAACGTATCGCAGTAAAAAGCTTTCACATCGGTATCCGTATCCGTTGTTATCTCGGCAAATCGACTCGCTTGTGAGTGTAGTATTGCCAGTTTTCGTTTCTGGTGGGAATTTTAGAGGAGTACTACCGATAAACCAATGGTATCTGCTTGAGAGATGGGGCAATCATGCCAATACCTTGAATGCATTGGCATGAATTGTTTGGTTGGGGGGTTAAATCGCGGCGGGAATCACCGTAATGTTGCTTGTTGTATTACGCAGCACAATGCTTTCATAGCGGCAACTGCCTAGCGAGTGTTGGAACAAGCTCACCGCAATCAGCCACACACTAACAATGCGTGTGGCATTGCCTTGAATGTGCGCATGATAATCGGCGTAAATGTCGCGGTTTTCGCTTTGTGCCGTACCCAACTCCCCTAAACCACTGCGCACAACAATGTGGGTTTCTCGCGCTGTCCACGATGGAATCGGGCAGCGGAAAACGGTATCCACGGGTAATTCCGCGCTCCACAAATAGGTAATGTCTTGCCCATCGTCAAACTCCACCGCAATGCTGAGGTAATCGTGGGTGGGTAAGGTATCTTCCGCCACGGCTGACGGCAGGCGTTCAATGATCCATCGCCAATCCAGCGAGGTAGCGGGATTTAAGGGCATATCGACGGGGTATTGCAAAATGCCGACATTATTATCGGTGTGGCAGCACACGCCTTGCTCGTGTTCGCAAGCGTGGAAGGTTTCGCGATTGCCCAATAACGGGTAATACGACCACTGTGGCGGTGGGGTGATCGCGTGTTGAAGGCGCAAAATTTCATCCCCAATCAGGTGTTGTACATCGCCGTGCGAGTGCATGGCTTGCAAACCCGTCAATGCGTCGTTTTGCCACACAATGGCAATGCCGTACAAATAGCCACTGGCTTGCGTGTACAACTCCGGCGGCACGAGCAAATCCCCTTGGGGCGAAGCCCATTCACCCGCCGAACGTGCCAACATTAATTCGCCGCTGTGGGTAAATATGTGCGTTCCTGTATTACTAGGCGGCGAATACATGGGTTCATTGGCATCTGTGCGTGCCCAAAACACAAAACCCGCCTCCAGCGTCAGGTTCAGGGCTTCCACCAAATACCAATGCCCTGCCAGCAAAAACGTTACCACTTGCCCTGCTTGAATGTGCAACCCCGAAGCCTGCCACGGCAAATCTGTCGGGGTGAGTTCAAAAAAATGGTAAGCGGCAATTTGCTCTATCCCCGTTTGCTGTAATAAGTGGCGCATTTCCTGCTGAAAACGTGCGAAATCGGCGGGTGTTGTGATCGTGGTGTGCATGAATCCTCATCCTCTCAAGCTCTTTTTGTAACCACGATTATGACGCAGATGCGGGCGGCGATTGTCAGACAATTGTAAGAATAATGTCAGAAAGCAAGTTGCTGAGGGAGCTGCCGTAACGTCGACCAAAATCCCTGCATCCAAGCCTTGTTCGCGTCCGCTTGGCGCACCACAAGGCATAATTGTTTGATTAAAGGTTGCGCGGCAGGTCGCAGCAAGCAGATTTCTGCTGCGTAAGCACTGTTGTGTGCCAGCCACGCTGGAATCAGGGCTACGCCGCGTCCACTGGCAATCATGCCGAGCATTAAGGCGGTATCGCCGACGCTGCGATGGTGGCGCGGTTCGATACCAGCG
>CAZTUZ010000085.1:0-4980 GCA_964617055.1 uncultured Thiothrix sp. | reverse complement strand
GAACTTGCGTGAACACGTCCAAGCGTTGGCGTTCCACAGGGTAGGTCAATAGGGTTTGTTCCGCCAAATCCATCGCACAAAAGTGGTTTTGCTGCGCCAATGGGTGAGCGTGGCTGACCGCAAGGCAGAGTTCGTAGCTGAATAACGGTTCGTGATGCAAGTCGGGATGCGGCATGGGGTCGGGCGTAAGGCAGGCATCAATTTGGTATTCCAACAAAGCAGGCAGGGCAGAAAAACGGTATTGGCTGAGTACGTCCACGTCGATGCTTGTCCATTCGCGCATGAAGTGCGTGAGGGCGGGATTTAACCACTGTGCACACGGTAAACATTCCACCGCAATGTGTAAGCGTCCGCCGCGTCCATCCGCCATGCGTTTTAAACGTTGTTGGGTCATGTCCAATTCGGGTAATACGCGTTGGGCAAGCCGCAATAATTCCTGTCCCGCTGGCGTGAGAATCAAGCGTTGCCCTTGTTTGTGCCAAAACGCAATGCCTAACGTGCTTTCCAAGGCTTTCATGCGATGCGATAACGCCGATTGGGTTAAGCACAAGGCTTCCGCCGCCGCGCCAAGGGTTTGATGCTGTTGCAAAGCGTGAATAATCCGCAAGTGTGCGCTGTCGATCATGGTGTGGGCTGTAGTTGGGTTTGGAGTTCTTGCATCAGAGCCGCGAGGCTAAGGATTTCCACACCTTCACACAAGGGATAGCGGTCTTGTCCGGGGTAGACTATGAACGTGCGACTGGGTTGAAGGTCTTGGCGAGCGTGATAAAAGCCTTTGCTGGGTGTTGGGGCAAGATTACGTTTGATTTCAATCGCCCATAAACCCAAATTGCCACCTAATTCCAACACCAAATCCATTTCTGCCCCTGCTGCCGTGCGGTAAAAACTGGCTTGAACGGGGTAGGGGATGACCGCTAACAGATTTTCGATGACGAAGCCTTCCCAACTTGCGCCTAAAACGGGATGCCCCATTAACGTGTGCCAATCCCCAATGCGCAGCAAGGCATGTACCAAACCGCTATCACGGATATAAACACGCGGTGATTTCACCAAGCGTTTGCCCACATTCGTGTAATACGGTGGTAGACGGCGCACCAACAGTAAGTCGACGAGCAAATCCAGATAATGTTGGGTAGAGGGTGAACTCACGCCTAAACTCGCGGCTAACTGCGCCACATTGAGCAACGCACCTTGTTGATGTGCCAACATGGTCCACAAGCGTTCCATGGTTTCGGCGGCAACCCGAAAACCAAACTGGGGGATGTCGCGTTCCAAATAAGTACGAATAAAACTGTGACGAAAGTGCTGGCTATCGTGCTCATTAGCTGCCAGAAAACTGTCAGGGAAACCACCGCGTAACCACAAGCGATTCAGGTGTTCCGCGCCGACTTCCAAGAGATGGAATGCGCCCATGTCCACATATTCAATGCGCCCCGCTAAGCTCTCGCTGGATTGACGTAATAAATCCATAGAAGCTGAACCCAATATGAGAAAACGTCCGGTGCGTTTGCCTTTGCGCCTGCCTTGATCAATCAAGCCTCGCAACGACATAAACAATTCAGGGACGCGATGGATTTCATCCAAGATCACCAATTGATCTTCGTATTGGCTGAGGAATAATGCTGGGTCGGTTAATTTGTGCCGATCCGCAGAGGATTCTAAATCCAAATAAAGGGCATGGCGTTGTTCTGCCACCGCATACGCTAGGGTGGTTTTTCCCACTTGACGTGGACCGATCAATGCGACAGCGGCTTGACGGTTTAAGGCTTGCTCAACCAGAGCATGGATGTGTCGTGTAATCATTCCTGCATATTGAAGGTTAATCTTTAGATTTACAAGGACAAATAATATTTGCGCATGTTAGTTAAATCTAATCATGAGTAATCCTCATTAATTACTGAAAAAATTGCGATTTTATTCATGATGAAGGCGCGACACAATGCGCGGCATTGAAAACCAGTCAAGGATGTACGCTGTATGAAAATTCACAACCTCGGTTTCCCGCGCATGGGGGCAGGACGCGAACTTAAATTCGCGCTCGAACGGTATTGGCAAGGCACGCAGGGCGCGGATGAACTGTTGACCAGTGCGTATGCTTTACGGCAACGGCATTGGCAATTGCAACAGCAAGCGGGATTGCATCTCGTGCCCGTGGGGGATTTTTCCCTCTATGATCAGGTATTGGATACCAGCGTGATGCTGGGGAACATGCCAGCGCGTTTTGCGACGGGGGCGGCGACCACGGAACTCGATCAGTATTTCCGCATGGCACGCGGACGTGCAAATAGCGGTGAACCGACCTTTGCTTGTGAAATGACCAAGTGGTTCGACACCAATTACCATTACCTTGTGCCGGAGTTCAGCACTGACACAACCTTCAGCCTCAACAGTCGCCAATTGTTGGCGGACATCGCCCAAGCCCAAGCGCAGGGTGTTGCGGTCAAGCCCGTGATGCTGGGGGCATTGTCGTATTTGTGGTTGGGTAAGGTGAAAGGCACGGCGTTTGAACGCTTGCAATTGTTACCGCAGCTTATCCGTGTGTACGCTGAGTTATTGCAGCAATTGGCGGATGCGGGGGTAACGTGGGTGCAGGTGGATGAACCCATTCTCGCGCTGGATTTACCCGTGGCGTGGCAAAATGCGTTTGAAGCCACTTATAACCAATTACAGCACCGTCAGATCAACTTGTTACTTGCCTGTTATTTCGGCGAGTTACGCGACAATTTGCGCTTGGCTTGCCATTTACCCGTGGCAGGTTTGCAGGTGGATGCCGTGCGCGGGCGCGAAGAAATCGCACGCTTGTTGGATATATTACCGCCGTACAAAATCCTGTCGCTGGGCGTGATCGACGGGCGCAATGTGTGGAAAACCGACCTGAATGCCACGCTTGCTTGGTTAGCACCGATTCACCAGCGTTTGGGCGACCGTTTGTGGCTTGCGCCGTCTTGTTCGTTGCTGCATGTACCGCAAGACTTGCACTTGGAAACGGCATTGGATGATGAATTACGCGATTGGTTGGCTTTTGCCGTGCAAAAGTTGGACGAGTTACAGACATTGTACACGGCATTAACCCAAGGGCGTGCAGCAGTGGCAGAACGTTTGGCAGCGAATCAAGCCGCCATTGAACGACGACGCACTTCCACGCGAGTGCATCAGCCAGCGGTGACAGCACGTTTAGCCGCCGTTACTCCCGCCATGCAGCACCGCCAATCGCCTTACGCGCAACGCAGTACGCAACAACAGCAACGTTTGGCATTGCCATTATTCCCGACCACCACGATTGGTTCATTCCCACAAACGCCCGACATTCGCCGTGCGCGACGCGAACACAAAGCGGGGCTGCTCAGTGACGCGCATTATCAAGCTGCCATGCAATCCGCGATTCAATACGCCGTCACGCAGCAGGAACAGATCGGTTTGGACGTGTTGGTTCACGGGGAAGCCGAACGCAATGACATGGTGGAATATTTCGGCGAACAACTGGCGGGGTATGCGTTTACGCAGCACGGTTGGGTGCAATCTTACGGCAGTCGTTGCGTGAAACCGCCGTTGATTTACGGGGATGTGTCACGTCCGCACGCCATGACAGTCGCTTGGACGACTTACGCCCAAAGCCAGACCGCAAAACCCTTGAAAGGCATGTTGACCGGACCGATTACCCTGTTACAGTGGTCATTCGTGCGCGACGATCAGCCCCGCCAAACCACGGCATTGCAAATTGCTTTGGCATTGCGCGATGAAATACGGGACTTAGAAGCCGCTGGCATTGCCATTATTCAAGTGGATGAACCCGCATTCCGCGAAGGTTTGCCATTGCGTCGTGACGATTGGCAGGCGTATTTGCAATGGGCGGTGGCGGCATTCCGCATCAGTGTGGCGGGTGTGCAAGATGCGACCCAGATTCACACGCACATGTGTTACGCCGAATTTAATGACATTATGCCGGACATCGCCGCGATGGATGCCGATGTGATCACCATTGAAACCTCGCGTTCGGACATGGAATTACTCGAAGCCTTTACCGACTTCGCGTATCCCAATGAAATCGGCCCAGGCGTGTATGACATTCACAGCCCGAACCTACCGAGCGTGGCGGCTATGACGCGACTGTTGCGCAAAGCACAAGCCCACATTCCGGCACAACGCCTGTGGGTAAACCCCGATTGTGGGCTAAAAACTCGCCAGTGGAACGAAGTGATTCCCGCCCTGCAACACATGGTGCAAGCTGCGCACAACTTACGCGCCGAAGCTTAAACCGACTCCGCGCGTAATGCCGCCACCATTGCTTGAGCAACCCCCGTGGCGGAAGCGGGATTTTGTCCGGTTATTAAGCGACCATCGACCACCACGTTTTCCGTCCAATTCGCGGCGGGAACGTGGATCGCGCCACGAGCTTGCAAGGTACTGGCTAATAAAAAGGGCACTACGCTGGCTAAACCGACGGCGTGTTCTTCCTCATCAGTGAAAGCGGCAAGGCGTTTGCCCGCGACTAAATAATCCCCACGAGCATTTTTCACATTCACCAAACCTGCGGGACCGTGGCAAACCGCTGCAATGATGCCGCCATTTGCATCTATCGCGCTGGCAAGTTGTGCCAAGGCAAGGTTGTCGGGGAAATCCCACATGGTGCCGTGTCCACCGACGTAGAAAATCCCCGCGTAATCCGCCGCATTTAAGGATTGCGGTAGTGGTGTGTTGGCAAGTTGCTTTTGCACGGACGCATCCGCTAGAAAACGCTGGCAAATCGTATCGTGTTCCGCTATGGCTAAACCGTCAATCGGCGGTTTTCCCCCTTGCGGACTGGTGAAGGTGACGTTAAATCCGGCAGCAGTGAGTACCGCCCACGGGTGTGCAGCTTCGGGTAAATAAAAACCTGTTGCTTGCCCAGTATTGCCTTTTTGGTTATGACTGGTTAGCACAAAAAGTACGGTGTTTGGCATGATCTAGCTCCAGTAATGGTTTGTTGAAAGCCACTGTAAG
>CAZTUZ010000084.1:0-10991 GCA_964617055.1 uncultured Thiothrix sp. | reverse complement strand
GCCGCTGGTAACACCCGTGAGCGTATAGCTACCGTCCGTCGCGCTGGTGCTAGAAGCGAGTAACGCACCCGCAGCGTTGTACAATTCCACCGTCGCGCCTGCTACACCCAGCGTTCCCGCTGTACCCAGTTCGCGCCCGACACCTCCGGCGTAGTTCACATCATCGAAGATTTTGCCGGAAATCCCTGGTGGACTGCTAATGGCTAAGACAGGGGAGAACTCGGATGTACCCGTCCCCGTCAGGGTTGCTGTTGTCGTGAGTAAATCACCAATGGCTGCCGCGTCTGGTTTCAGCAATACCACGCTGAACGCTTTCATACCCGTTTGCGTATTGCCGTCGGTATCGCTTGCTAAATTACAATCGCTGCTGTCGGTGTCATCACTGCTACCTTCCACAAAGCTACCAAGGTAGGTTTGCCCTTCACCGTAATCCTTGGTTTTGCCGACTTTGTTATCACCGACTTTGGCTTTACCACCCGTGCTGACATCGGCTTCAAACAATTCCACCGTTGCTCCAGCGGGGGCGCAACCGATTAGCGTCATGTTACTGTTGAGAATGGTCACGGATGACAACATCGGGAAGTTCAATACGGTATTCGCGCCCACATCCACGTCATTGGTATCATTGACGCTCACACCATTGTTATTCAGATCAATCCCCAACGTACCATTTGCGTACATGCTGTTTTGGCTAATGACGATATTGCTCACATTGGTGTTGTAAAGCCGAATCCCTCCTAAGGTATTATTTGCAATGGTATTTGCACTGATTTGATGCCCGCTCGAACCACCGTAGTTCATGATGCCGGGGCCGCCATTGCCGAGAGCTTCGCCATTGATACCAACCCCAATACGGTTGCCTTTAATCACAGCATTCGCCACACCGCCCGTACCGCCACTAAAGCCCAGTTCAATACCATTGCCGAGGTTTCCGGCAATCACATTATCCAAAATCTTCGTGCCAGAACCGCCTTCGGTATCAATACCGCTACTTTCGTTGGGAATAGCGGCTGTACCCGCAGGGTCTGTACCAATGAAGTTGTTTTGAATCGTAACCCCATACGCCCCTGTATTGAAAAACACCCCAAGGCTTTTGTTACCCGAAATAATGTTACGTTTAGCCGCTGTTGTCCCACCGATCATACCCGTTTTAGCGTATTCGATTTCCACACCATTGCCATTACCGTCTGCCACACCCGCTGGCGTAATACCAATGTAGTTGGCTTCCACCAAACTGCGTTCGCTATCCACGGTCAAACCACGGTTGGAATTTTTGGTACGGAATCCGGTAATCGCCACGCCCCGCAAGGTACTATCGGGAGCTAAGTAACCGATAACAAATCCGCGAGCATCCAAACCCGTTGCTGGAACAATGTGAATCAATGGCACACCAGGCGTTCCGGTAACGTAATTCGGCTGAGTCGTCGCATCAACAATGGTTGGAGCTGCCAATGCAGGTAATTCACTTGCCACAGTGATCTTACACACACTACCGCCGCAACTGTCAGCACGCCCTAATGGATCATTCGCCGCTGGAATACTAAACAACAGCACTTCTTTGGTTACGCTGCTATCCAAACCGTATAAGTTATCTTGTCCGGTCTGGGCTAATCCGGTATTTGCTAACAGGTTACTATTGAGAATGCCTTGACGCAGTGAACCCTGCCCGCTGTCATTGGTATTCACCACCGTACTGAAGTTAAAGCCGAAATTCAGCCCCGACGCATTACCTGTAACGGTAACGGGTTGAACAGATTGCACCACCGCGCCGTCAGAGAATAAGAATGTCGAGGTATTGAGCGTTAATCCGGTGGTATTGGCGGGCGCATCGACACTAGCAGGTTTACGCCCCCCAACCTCATGCGTCACCGCTGTTTTGCCATCGGTACGGAAAGTTTGAATCCCGCGTTCTGCCCCCGTTGAACCACTGCGTGACGATTTCACCGTGCTATTCACCACACGCACATAATAAGTGCCATTCGCCACACCTGTGAAAGCATACGAACCGTCGCTAGTCGTGGTGGTCGTGGCTGTTAGCGCACCGCTGGCATTGTACAATTCCACCGTTGCACCACTGACACCCGCCGTTCCACTGGTAGCAAACTCGCGCCCTGCGCCACCGCCATAGTTCACATCGTCAAAGACTTTACCGCTGACATCACCTTGGTTTGGTGAATAAAAGCCAAAATTCTGATTAGCCGTTGTACCACCAGCGGTTACAGCAATTCCCGTCAGCGGGTTCGTCGTGCCGATCAGCAAGGATGCGGGTAAATCCGTATCGGTTGCGTCAACCTCCAAACGATAGCCTTGCAATGGATCAACGTCCACAAAGCTATAACTACCATCGTTTGCCGTGCTGGTAGTGGTGACTAAAACATCATCTGCCACAATCGCAGGCGTTCCCCCATCGTTATACAAACTCACCGTAATGGATTTCAGCCCTGCCTCACCAGTATCGAGCACTTTGTTTGCATTCGTATCGCGATACGCTGTCCCACTGATACTACCTGGTTGGCAACTCGACGTTGCTGCCACTTTCACATTATCGATAATCAGTTCATTGGCAAATTTACCCACAGCATCACCGCCAACAGTACACCATGCCCCCCAAATCGAAGTGGGTTGACACCAACCATCATCCGCCGAACTAAAGTGCCCATAATTGACAAAGGTAATTGTTGAACTGGTAGCATTTGCCGTAAATTCAATACGGTAATGTTTCACACCTTCGGTATCGCCAGGCGCTCGGAAGTGCGCCGAACCGCTAGGCGTGTCGATCCGCATAATGCCGGATTTCCAACCGTTATACGCATTCGCGGGTTCGGGTACAGCATCGAAATACACGCGATACTTTTTGCCCGCCTGTGTGGCAAAGGTGCGTGATAACATGACAGGATACGGCCCCCAGTCCGATTCGTAACTCACGGAATTGGGTGTGTAATCGTCCACATTATCACGAATTTCAATAGCATCAATGGCATTCAACAACCGTCCGTTCGCATCAAAACTGAAACCACCTGGAATCGCAGGCGAAATACGGCGAACCGCACCATTACCAAAATACATACCCAAACCCAAACCATACGCACTCACGTTGCGCACATAGGCGTAAGTATCCGTACCACCACCCGCACGATTCCAATTACGAATGGCAGAGCTTCCCGCCACATTTGCACCCCAAGCGGTATCTTCTACTAAATCATTGAAATCATCATGAAATAATTCCGTACTACAAACCGCCGTATCATCCAACACCACTGTCACATTCGGACTTTCCGGCGGAATCGCCTGTGCCACCGCCAAGGCAAAATCTTCCACTTCACCGATACCCGCATCACTAAACGGCACACTGGTCGAAACCCCCGAATCGTTGGTCAACCGCAAACGAATAAACGTCGTCCCCAACTTAATATCTGTTGGAATCGCAGACCAAGTTAATGTCGCCGTCGTATCATAACGATTTGCAGGTACAAGCACTGAAGCCGCCTCATCCGCCTCAAACGTGCCACTTTGGTCGAAATCGATCCACGCATACAACGTCGCATCCGTCGCGTTGGCATTGGTTGCACGAATATCCACCGTATAACTGGTTGCCGTCATTTTCAAAATGGGGAATAGCGGCGTGTAATAACTTTCTGATTCGCTAGGTGCGCCATCCTCATCAGCCATACCACTATTTTCGTCACCATAAGCATTGTGGGAAAACAATGCTACGGATTCCGCATCTGGCATTGTTCCTCCGAGATACAAGGCACTATCCACCACATGACTCGCACTCCCGTAGGTTGCTGGTGCATCACTGTAATCACGCCGCACGGGGGGCGCGAAGGCTTTATACGCACTGGAACAACTTTCCACCGATGATAATGCCGTCGGGTGAGCAAACGACGTGCGCACTGTATTCTGTGGCATGACATTCTGGTAATCGAAAATCTGCGAACCCGTTTGTGTTTCATCGTAGAAATTAATAGTTTCCGTGGTACTCGTCCCCTTAAAAGTCCCTTGATTACGCGTCGTACCCGAGAAAATAAATGCGCCTGCCGTTGTTAAGGTACTATTATTGGTAAAATCGCCACCCGCGATTGTACCCGTTTTATGATTATAAAAATCCGTATTATTCTGCCACGCACCACCAATACCACCACTGGCTGTCGTAATCACAATAAAACCAAAGTTAGCCGTATTGCTGCTATTATTGTTAAAACCATCATACGACACCAAAGAACAATAGTTGGTTAATGTCGAGCCAGAATTAATATTCATGAATTTTTTCGCGAAAACTCGACCATAGTTATTCACCACACCACTTGGGTTAAAATTACCTTCTAACTCCATCCGGTAATTATTGGTTAAGGTCGTGCCACTTTGTGTATTAAAATCTTGCGTTGCTACCAAGATACCATCATTCGTCAGTACTGAATTATTCCCCAACTGAAAACTATTATTCATGGTCATCGTTGCACCGGAACGGTTCTTAAACGTTACCGAGCCATTCGTATTCAAGCCCTCAGTAAATGTCAGGGTTTTATAATTATCAATCACCGTTCCCCCATTATAAGAGAACGTTTTTAAATTGGCCGTACCGTAATTCTTTATTGTTCCGGCAGCATTATTAAGGTTGGATGGCGTAAACACCGCGCCTGTTTCCACGCAAATCGTCGCACCACTGGAAAAATTATTGACATTCCCAGTGTATGTTCCAGCAGCGATTTTTAAGGCTTCACCAGAGTTGAGGCTAAAACTTGCTGAACTATTAGCCGAAACGGTGTATTTGTAGGTTGCAGTACAGTTAGCAGCAAACGCAGGAGCTTGTCCGAAAATCATCAGCAGAACACCGAGCCAAAGCCAATGGTACAACCGCCGGACAGAACCCTCCACAGGGCGCAAGTTAATCATGGTATTGATTCCATTATCTTTATGATTGTTA
Organism: uncultured Thiothrix sp.; assembly: GCA_964617055.1. Taxonomy (GTDB): domain Bacteria; phylum Pseudomonadota; class Gammaproteobacteria; order Thiotrichales; family Thiotrichaceae; genus Thiothrix. The sequence continues at coordinate 6,064 of CAZTUZ010000084.1, read as the reverse complement.
ATACACAAAACTTAGCCCAATCTATATTTATAATTATCACTGATAGTTTAACTGTTTAGATAAATAGATTCAATTATGAAAATACTAAAAAACCCCAACCCCCACGGAAAATCCGCAGGGAAACACCATAAAAATCATATTATTATCAGAAATTAGTTCAACGGAAGTAGCATAACCGCAGGATGACTACTAGACTGATGCACATTGCCATTTAAATCCACACCTTGCATAGGGTGTTTCAGTGCAGAACGCACCCGCGACCCCACTTGAATATCCACACCTGCCTTACCTGTGAAACGGTTGTTAATCACTTGGTTATTATCATCTTCAATTTTCACACCAGCTTCTACATTAGTAAAGGTATTACCACTAACCCGATTATGTTCTGCAAAGTCTTCATAAAACTGTTGCCCTGCTTCACGGTAAACAACAGGATCACCACAATTAAAACTGGCTAAATCACGGCTTTGACGTGATGCAATCCAAACACCAGTTTCTTCGTCAAAAAACTGATTATCACTAATCACATTATTATCACTGTGTTGCAGGCGCGGCATTTGTGGTACTTCAGTATGTTTTTCATAACAGTTTTTATACAAAAACACACCACCACCTGCATTATCACGAAAAGTATTACCCACAATTTCATTGTTTGCCGATGAATCCACTGCAATGGTTTCACGCTGTGCGTCCCCCAGACGCGGCAGGCTCATTTTTTTATCGCGATCATAACTACTATGCCCATTATGCTCCAATAGCATCTGGCGAATACTGATATTTTGTGTGCCAGACTCTAAATAAATAGCACTATTTCCTGAATGCTTAATACTACCGCTAACAATGCTAACATGATGCACATAACGATCCAAATAAATCCCGTGCTTGTGGGAATCCACAATGCTTAAATTCTGCAACTGAATATTTTGCGGCGCACCTTTACGCAAACTCTCCTCTATAGCAAAGCCATCAGCAGCGGATTTTAATTGCGCTATAGTTGCATTATTTAGCACGCTTTTGATACGCACACCATCGACATAGTTTTTAATTTGACAGTTACGAATAGTAATATCACCAATAGCCCGACCTTCAGGTGAGGCAATCTGAAATGCAATATTAGCAGGTAGATTCGCCTCGGCATAAGGGATAAAATCGGGATTCTTATTCGCAAATCCAGAACCATTTAATACCGCATCATTACAATCGAAGGTAATGTTAGAATCTTGAATAACAAAACTCACTTTATTGTAATAACACCCCTTAGGTAAAGTCGTATTTTGGGTAATCGTGATAGTCTGGTTAGCAGCCCAACTAGGACACTCATTGGACTGTACAGGTGGCGGTTCTGGAGTAGGTAAATTTGGCAAGGAGTCACAACCTGTTAAACTCATCACCAAGCAAATACCTAACACCGCCCCCGTACCTAGCCATCTTGGTGAATATTGCATCGTATCCATGCTAAGCTCCTCGCCCATTTAATTAAACTGTTCCGACAGTGTATAGCATTCCCACTATTTAAATACAACTGTCATAAAACTGACATACCCTTGCAGTATTAGCTTTGCAAAATAACTGGCAATATCGACTGTAAACCGTATTGCCGCCCTAATGACAAACCTGACACTGATTCATTCCACAACACGCCTAGCGGTTGTTACCGAAACGTGGCCACCCGAAATTAATGGGGTCGCCAATACAATTAGCCGTTTAGTGGACGGTTTACATCAAGGGGGACGTTATCAAATCCAATTGATTCGCCCACGCCAACACGAAAAAGAAAGCCTGCACGAACGACAAGGCTTACAAGAACACTTGGTTAATGGTTTAAGCTTACCCTTCTATAAAGAGGTTCGTTTAGGATTTCCACAATACAATTTATTAAAACGCCTCTGGAAAAAACAACGCCCTGATATTGTACAAATTGTTACTGAAGGCCCATTGGGTTATTCGGCAATGAAAGCAGCTAAAAAATTAAATATTCCCACCATTAGCGACTTTCACACTAACTTTGATCAATACAGCCGTTATTATCGACTGAGTGGTTTTTTTAATCTGGCTAAACGCTATTTACGTCACGTCCATAATCAAACATTAGTCACGCTTGTACCAACCCGTGAACTGCAACAGCAATTAACCGCCAGCGGTTACTCGAAATTGGGTTTATTGGAGCGTGGTATTGATACCAAACTTTTTAACCCACAACAACGCAACGAAACCTTACGCAAACAATTAGGCATAGCACCTTCACAATTGTTGGTAGGTTTGGTTACGCGGATGGCGCAAGAAAAAAATCTGGACTTGGCATTCCAAGCTTTTCGCGCGATTCAGAAAGTTACACCGGATGCAAAGTTTTTATTGGTTGGTGATGGGCCTGAGCGTAAACGCTTACAAGCACAATACCCTGATTGTTTATTCGTGGGAATGCAAACAGGTACAGTTTTGGCGGAACATTATGCCAGTTGTGATTTATTTCTTTACCCCAGCATGAGTGAAACATTTGGCAATGTGGTAGTAGAAGCAATGGCCAGCGGTTTGCCTGTGGTCACGTTTGATTATGCGGCGGCTCGCGAATATATTCAAACCGACAAAAATGGCTGCAAAGTACCATTTAATAATAGTGATGCCTTCATTCAAGCTGCTGTTCAATTAGCTCAGCAGGTGGAACTACGCCAACATTTAGGGATAAATGCAGCGCAAACCGCCAGCCAATTAAGCTGGGATAATGTCGTTGAACATTTACACCAAACCATTCAAACGGTATTACGCGATCACCATGATAGGAGGGCATGATTATGACATTGCCACCACTGACTTTGCAGGGTCATCTAATTCGTCTCGAACCATTAACCGAATGGCACATGCCCGACTTATTATATGCCGCGCGTGATGAGAACTTATGGCGTTATATGTTTTATGGCAACTTAGCAGAACCTCGTTATTTGGAGGCATTTATTACTAATGCCATTCGGCTACGCGAAGCAGGAACAGATTTGCCATTTGCGGTCATTCAGCAAGGTACAAATAAAGCCATTGGTTGCACACGTTTTCGGGATATTTGCCAGAAACATTCAAAGCTGGAAATTGGTGGAACATGGTATGACACAGATTACCACCGCACTGGGGTAAATTTGGAATGCAAGTATTTATTGTTACACCATGCATTTGAAACAGCGGGTATGGTGCGCGTGCAATTCAAAACCGATATTCGTAATACACGTTCACAGCAGTCATTGGAAAAACTCGGCGCAACCCGCGAAGGAGTATTGCGTCGTAGTGCTATCATGCCCGACGGTGTTATTCGGGATACCGTTATTTATAGTATTTTAGATACTGAATGGGGACAGGTTAAAGCGCAATTGGAAACACGTTTAGCGCGTTCGCGGGAAAAATCTTTCCCCGCGCCATCCTTACCTTCGCCCCCGAAACTTAAGGCCTTGCCGTGGTTAGCGGCGTTAAGTCAGGTGTTAATTCCGTCGACAAAACCGCCAGCAAACGCTGGATAACTCCCGCCGTATCATGGGTATCCACACCCGCTATACTGTGCAGCGTTTTAGGGAAAGCCGCATTGCCGCACATGCCCGTTAAATCCGGTTGAGTGACAGGATAAAGCGCGACACCGGATTGATTCAATGCAGCAGCAAGATGCATTAACCCTGTATCCATACCAATAACGGCGCGAGCGTGTTGCAAAACGCTCGCTAATTCCACCAGTGAACAACGCGGCAAAACCTTAATCTGTGGATGGTCACGAGCAAGACGTTGCGCTCGCTCGAACTCACGCGCATTCCCCCACGGCAATAACACTGCTACCCCTTGCGCTGTCACTGCCGCACACAAAGCTTGCCACTGCGTCTCATGCCATTCTTTTTCCACACGACTCGTCCCGTGCAAAGCCAGCACATACGCCGTGTGCTGAAAATTAACACCAACTACCGAGGGAAATGTTGTAAAGGTTTGTTGGGCAATTCCATAATCCAGCGGTGTGTGTTGAATGTCGTAACCCAAGGTTTGTGCGGTTAGCAAACGATTGCGTGTAATCGCATGAAGCTGGCGCGACACCGCAAAGTGCTGCTGATAAGCCATACTCGCCAACGGTTCGCGCATACTGTGGCGATCATAACCACAACGCTTGCCACGCGCATAACACGCTAGCCACGCGCTTTTCAGCAGTCCTTGAGTATCCAATACCGCATCGTAATCGGCATGTTGCACTCTGCGGGTGAAAATTTGCCATTCCTGACGTGTTTGTGTTTTCCACCAACCCTGTTTACGCCAGCGGCGCAATGCCACCGGAATCACACGCCGTACTTGTGGATGCCACGCCGGAATCGCTACAAATGCTTCTTCCACCACCCAGTCGACTTGTACGTTGGGGCAGTGCCGCTGTATGTCACTCAAAGCTGGGAGCATGTGAATCACATCCCCCATTGAAGACGTTTTAATAAGCAATAGCTGGGTCATGGAAGGTTGTCGCCGCTGAAGGGGAACGATGCGCAAGGTAGTTATGCACGCATTGCATGATCGTCGCGGTTGCACCTTGGTGCATGAGGACAAACCGCCGTGCTTGTTGTCCCGCATAGTGCCGAGCGTCGTCATCTTGCAGCCACATTAGCAATGCTTGTTGAAGTTGCACCATACCATCGACACGAATCGCGCCGCCGCTGCGACATAAATCGGGAAACATATCAGCAAAGTTATCGGTATAACGCCCTGTCACTATCGGCACACCCCAAACAGCAGCTTCCAGAGGATTATGCCCGCCGTGCTCCACCAAACTCCCACCGATAAATGCTACATCCGCCAAGGCGTACCACATTAACAATTCCCCTAAGGTATCACCCAATACAATATCGGTTGTCTTGGGTAACGTGGCGGATTCGCTGCGGCGAGCAACTTGCCATTCATACAACGTTGCCCATTGCTGGCACAATGCGAAAACATCAGCAAAACGTTGCGGATGTCGCGGCACAACCACCAGTTTCAAATTCGGCAAGATTTGGCGTAACCGCTGATAGACCACCAAAATCTGTTTTTCCTCGCCCTCATGCGTGCTACCCGCCACCCAAACGGGTGCATCTCCCCATGCTTGGCGCAAATGTTGTGCTTGTGCTGCTAAACCATCGGGCACACTAAGGTCGAACTTCACATTACCACCCACCAAAATTCGCGCCGGATTCATGCCCAATTGTTGGAAAGCGTCGGCATCCGCCGCACTACGCGCCACCAAGGTCGACACATCTGCCAAGGTCTTGTGTATTACCCCCCCAAGCGTTGGTAGCCGCGCAACGACTTTGCGGATAACCGCGCATTCACCAGTAACAATGGAATACGGCGTTTCGCACACGCTCGATACCAATTTGGCCAGATTCCTGTTTCCATCACCAACCACAAACAGGGTTGCACGCGACGTAGAAATCGTCCGATACCATCAGGCAGGTCATAAGGCAAATAGCTGTGCAAAACGCGCCCATTGTGCATTTCATTTTTGAACCATTGTTCCAACATCGCCGAACCCGTAGGCGTGGTGGTAGTGACCCACACTTGCGCAACGGTTTCACGCAATAAGGCTTTGATTAAGGGTTTAGCCGCCATGATTTCCCCCACCGAAACGGCGTGTAAACCGATACAAAGCTGTGCGGCATCACGTCGAGCGACATAACCGAAACGTTCTTCCAAACGTTGGCGATACGCAGACAAACGACGACTGCGCCACAATAAATGCAATAACAACCACGGTACGCACAAGTTGAATAACATGGTGTAACAATAACGTTTCAACATCGGTAGCAACCCACTACTTTAAGACCCGTAAAGAGTTCCTCATCCTAAAGTGGTTGTTTGAAAACTTGATGGCAACTTTGTTACAAACTGATTGCAATACAATATGTTGCAAAGAAAAAGCCCAGTTTTCACTGGGCTTACTGAGGATTTATTATTGTTTTTGCACTTCACAGTTATTATTAATGATGCTCACACTGGCTCGATGACTTATTGTTAGTATTCCGTTGTCTATGACTCGTCTGGGAGAAAAGCCTACAGTGGTGCAATCCATTGCACGGTGCTATAT
>CAZTUZ010000083.1:0-11144 GCA_964617055.1 uncultured Thiothrix sp. | reverse complement strand
ATGGCTTATTCCTGTTAGGTTAAGCGCGAACGTGCCCATCGCCAAACACGACGTATTTTTGGCTGGTTAAACCTTCCAAACCGACGGGGCCGCGTGCGTGAATTTTGTCGGTGCTAATGCCGATTTCCGCGCCTAAGCCATATTCAAACCCATCGGCAAAACGGGTGGATGCGTTAATCATGACCGAACTGGAATCGACTTCGCGCAAGAAGGCACGCGCACGGGTGTAATTCTCAGTCATGATCGCGTCGGTATGGTGCGAGCCGTAATGGTTAATGTGTGCAATCGCTTCTGCCATGTCCGCCACGATGCGAATCGACAAAATCGGCGCGAGGTATTCCGTTGACCAGTCTGCTTCGGTCGCAGCAAGGCAAGCGGGCAGAATGTGGCGCGTTTGTTCGCAGCCGCGCAATTCCACACCTTTATTCGTGTAGGCTTCGGCTAACGTGGGCAATACTTGCGCTGCAATGCCTTGTGCCACTAATAAAGTTTCCATCGCATTGCACACGCCGTAACGGTGGGTTTTGGCATTGATGGCGACGGTTACGGCTTTGGTAATATCGGCTTGATCGTCAATGTAAACGTGGCAAATGCCGTCTAAATGCTTGATAACGGGGATGCGGGATTCGGCACTAACGCGCTCAATCAAACTCTTACCACCGCGTGGCACGATCACGTCGACAAAGGCTGCCATGCGTAATAGTTCGCCCACCGCCGCGCGGTCAGTGGTTTCCACCACTTGCACACAACTTGCGGGTAAACCTGCCGCTTGCAAGCCGTCACACACGCATTGCGCAATCGCACGGTTGGAATGAATCGCTTCCGAACCGCCGCGCAAAATTGTGGCATTGCCAGATTTCAAACACAGGGCTGCCGCATCCACCGTCACATTCGGACGCGATTCGTAAATAATACCCACGACACCCAACGGCACGCGCATTTTGCCGACTTGAATACCGGATGGGCGATAACTCATGTCGGTAATCGTGCCAATCGGGTCAGCCAATGCTGCAACCTGACGCACGCCTTCTGCCATGCCTGCAATGGTTTTATCGGTGAGCGTCAAACGATCCAACATTGCTGCATCCAAACCTTTGGCTTTGCCTGCCGCTAAATCTTTGGCGTTTTCGGCTTTCAGCCATTCGGCTTTTGCCAGCAGATTGTCAGCAATGTGCAGCAAAGCTTCATTTTTAATTTTGGTTTCCACTTTTGCTAAGACTTGCGCCGCTTGTTTGGCTTGCGCACCAATACTTTGCATGTAAGCAGCCACATTCTCGATGGTTTTCAAAACCGTGATCCTCATACTGTGCTTGAACATTGCATCATAACATCAAATACCCTTGACTTACCTAGTATGCCCCCGCATTGGGCTGTATTCGTTTTTTGTCAACAAAAAGCCATAAAAGCTTCACTTTTTTGCTAAAGCTGGTATTCTTGCGCCAGAGATTGTTGACAATCCGACGAAGAGGCAGCAAGAAGCACTATGTACGCACCACCACAAATGCCTGAAGGCACGCTTGCGGATATTGCCTCATCCAAACTGACGCAGGCGATTATCACGGGCGAGCTGATTCAGGGTCAGAAATTAAACGAAACAGATTTGGCAGAACGCTATGGCATTGGGCGCGGTCCATTGCGCGAAGCGTTACGCCAGTTAGAAGGCATGCGTTTGGTCAGACGAGTGCCCCACGCGGGCGTTCGTGTTGTGACTTTGAATAAAGAAACAATGGCTGACCTTTACGCCGTGCGCGAAGCTTTAGAAGGTTTGGCTTGCCGAACAGCAGCTTTGCGTATGACTGATGCAGAAATTGCGACGTTACGCGGTTTATTGAACCAACACGCTGAACAAATTGATGAAGCAGATGGGCGCGTTTATGTGCAGCACGAAGGGGATTTCGATTTCCACTATCAAATTGCACTGGGTAGCCGCAACCAAATGCTGATTGATTTATTAGCAGGCGAGTTGTATCAATTACTGCGTATGTGCCGTTATCGCACTAGCCGCTTGGCGCAGCGTACCCGCCCCGCCTTGCAGCAACACCGCCATATTGTTGAAGCCATTGCAGACCGCGATGGGGAATTGGCGGAAATCTTGATGCGTCGCCATATTAGCGGCGCGTGGCGAACTATCAGTGAAATAATGGAAGAGGAACCATGACAAACAAAACGCTTACCCCTGGTCAAAAACTGCGTTTAGCGGTTGAAGAGAACCACCCGCTGCAAGTGGTCGGTGCTGTTACTGCCAACTGCGGTATCTTGGCGGAAAAAGTCGGTCATAAAGCACTGTACCTGTCTGGTGGCGGTGTGGCGGCTTCCTCTTTGGGTATTCCAGACCTCGGCATTACCACACTGCACGACGTGGTGGAAGACGTTAAACGCATTACCGCTGTCACCACAGCACCTTTATTAGTCGACATCGACACAGGCTGGGGTGGTGCATTCAACATTGCGCGTGCAACCCGCGAAGTGTGCCAAGCAGGCGCGGCTGGCTTCCACATTGAAGACCAAGTGATGCAAAAACGCTGCGGTCATCGTCCTAACAAAGCTATCGTTAGCCTGTCTGAAATGGTTGACCGCGTAAAAGCAGCGGTTGATGCACGTACTGACGACAGCTTCGTGATCATGGCGCGTACCGACGCTTTAGCGGTAGAAGGTATGCAATCTGCGATTGACCGCGCAATGGCGTGTGTTGAAGCAGGTGCAGACATGATCTTCCCAGAAGCCATGAACAAATTGGAACAATACGCTGAATTTACCAAAGTGGTTCACGTTCCAGTATTGGCGAACATCACGGAATTTGGGGCGACACCACTATACACAACAGAAGAATTAGCAGGTGTTGGCGTGAAACTGGTGCTGTACCCGCTAAGCGCGTTCCGTGCCATGTGTAAAGCGGCTGAAAACGTTTACAAACACCTCCTTATTGATGGCACACAGAAAAACGTTATCGACACCATGCAAACGCGCATGGAGCTGTATGACACCATTGGCTACCACGCTTTTGAACAAAAGCTGGATGCCTTGTTTGCTGAAAAAGGCGCAGAGTAAGGAGCTACACGCAATGTCAGAACAAGTCCTCCCTAAAGCAAAGAAATCCGTTGCCCTGTCGGGTACAGCCGCTGGTAATACCGCGATCTGTACAGTCGGTCGCACTGGTAACGACCTGCATTATCGCGGTTACGATATTCTCGACTTTGCTGAACAGGCAGAATTTGAAGAAATCGCGCACTTAATCGTTCACGGCTCACTGCCAACGGCTGCTGAATTAAAAGTGTACAAAGCGAAACTGAAAAGTTTGCGCGGTTTACCAATGCCAGTGAAATTAGCATTGGAAGCATTACCACCTTCAGCACACCCGATGGATGTCATGCGCACAGGTTGTTCCGTATTAGGCACTTGTTTGCCTGAACAAGAAGAACACCCTGAAGCCGAAGCACGCAATATCCTTGACCGCTTAATGGCGAGCTTCGGCTCTATGCTGTTGTACTGGTATCACTTTGCGGTAAACGGCAAGCGCATTGACGTGGAAACCGATGACGAAACCATCGGCGGTCACTTCCTGCACCTGCTGCACGGCAAACCTGCACCAGAATCGTGGGTGCGTGCGATGCACACCTCATTGATTCTGTACGCCGAGCACGAGTTCAATGCTTCTACTTTCACTAGCCGCGTAATTGCGGGTACGAACTCTGACATTTACTCCTGTATTACGGGTTCAATCGGTGCACTGCGTGGTTCAAAACACGGTGGCGCAAACGAAGTGGCATTCCGTATCCAAAGCCGTTACCGCACCGCTGACGAAGCGGAAAGCGACATCCGTGAGCGGGTAGCGCGTAAAGAAATCGTCATCGGTTTCGGCCATCCGGTTTACACCATTGCCGACCCGCGTAACGTGGTTATCAAGCGTGTAGCGAAACAGCTTTCCGAAGAAAACGGCGACATGAAAATGTACGACGTGGCTGATCGTTTGGAAGCTGTGATGTGGGAATTGAAAAAAATGTTCCCGAACCTCGATTGGTTCTCAGCGGTTTCTTACAACCAAATGGGCGTACCGACCGACATGTTCACCCCGCTGTTCGTTATCGCTCGTGTGACGGGCTGGGGCGCACACGTTATTGAACAACGTCAAGACGGCAAAATCATCCGTCCGAGCGCGAACTATGTCGGGCCTGAAAACCTGAAATGGGTTCCATTGGCAGAACGTACTTAAGCCCTGCCTGTTTTGAACCCCGCCTAGCCTCCCATTGATTAAGGGAGGCACAAGAAGACTCCCTCTCCTGATAAGGGGAGGGTCAGGATGGGGCTTCTTCACAGGTACATGCACATAAGGATTACACACAAAATGAATACCGAATACCGCAAACAACTTCCCGATTTCAACGTTGATTTCTTCGACACTCGCGCTGCGGTTGAAGCCATCCAAGCGGGTAGCTACGACACGCTGCCTTACACGTCGCGCGTATTGGCAGAACAACTGGTGCGCCGTTGCGAACCGGAAGCCTTAACCGATTCCCTGAAACAGTTAATCGAACGCAAGCAAGACCTCGATTTCCCGTGGTATCCGGCTCGCGTGGTGTGCCATGACATTCTGGGTCAAACTGCATTGGTTGACTTGGCTGGCTTGCGTGATGCGATTGCTGACAAAGGTGGTGATCCATCCAAAGTCAATCCGGTTGTGCCTACGCAGTTAATTGTTGACCACTCTTTAGCCGTGGAATACGGTGGCTTTGACCCTGAAGCCTTCCGTAAAAACCGTGAAGTGGAAGACCGTCGTAACGAAGACCGTTTCCACTTTATCGAGTGGACCAAAACCGCGTTCAAAAACGTGGACGTTATCCCAGCGGGTAACGGCATTATGCACCAAATCAACTTGGAGAAAATGTCTCCAGTGATTCAAGTGCGCGATGGTGTGGCGTTCCCTGACACTTGCGTCGGCACAGACTCCCACACCCCACACGTTGATGCGTTGGGCGTTATCGCCATCGGTGTCGGCGGTTTGGAAGCTGAAACCGTCATGTTGGGTCATCCTTCCATGATGCGTCTGCCGGACATCGTTGGCGTAAAACTGACGGGCAAACGTCAAGCGGGCATTACCGCAACCGACATCGTATTGGCATTAACCGAATTCCTGCGTAAAGAGCGCGTCGTTGGTGCTTACGTTGAGTTCTTCGGTGAAGGCGCAGACAGCTTATCCATCGGCGACCGTGCGACCATTTCCAATATGTGCCCAGAATTTGGCGCAACAGCGGCGATGTTCTACATCGACGGTCAAACCATCGACTACCTGAAACTGACCGGACGCGAGCCAGAGCAAGTCAAATTGGTCGAAGCGTATGCAAAAGCCACAGGTTTGTGGGCTTCTGATTTGGTTGCCGCACAATACCCGCGTGTATTGACCTTCGATCTGTCGACCGTAGTACGCAACATGGCTGGCCCTTCCAACCCGCATCGCCGTTTGCCGACTTCTGCTTTGCAGGAACGTGGCATTGCCGACGAAGCGAAACTGGAAGCGGCGAAAGCCGAAGAAGCGGAAGGTTTATTACCTGACGGTGCGGTCATTATCGCAGCGATTACTTCGTGTACGAATACCTCCAACCCGCGCAACGTGGTAGCAGCAGGTTTATTGGCGAAAAAAGCTAACGAACTGGGCTTAGTGCGCAAACCGTGGGTGAAATCGTCTTTCGCACCCGGTTCTAAAGTAGCAGAACTGTACCTGAAAGAAGCAGGCTTACTCAGCGAACTGGAGCAAATGGGCTTTGGTATCGTGGCGTTCGCTTGTACCACTTGTAACGGCATGTCAGGCGCATTAGACCCGAAAATCCAGCAAGAAATCATTGATCGTGACCTGTACGCGACGGCGGTCTTGTCCGGCAACCGTAACTTCGACGGTCGTATCCACCCGTATGCCAAACAAGCGTTCCTCGCGTCGCCGCCACTGGTTGTCGCTTACGCGATTGCAGGTACAGTGCGTTTAGACATCGAGCAAGATGCGCTGGGTTATGACAAAGACGGCAATGCAATCAAGCTGAAAGACATTTGGCCATCGGATGAAGAAATCGATGCTATCGTTGCCGCCAGCGTGAAACCGGAACAGTTCAAACAAATCTACATCCCCATGTTTGATTTGGGTAAAGTGGAAGAAGCGGCTAGCCCATTGTACGACTGGCGACCCATGTCCACCTACATCCGTCGCCCACCATACTGGGAAGGCGCGTTGGCAGGTGAGCGTACTTTGAAAGGTATGCGCCCATTAGCGGTGCTGCCAGACAATATCACCACTGACCACTTGTCACCGTCCAATGCGATTTTGGCAAGCAGTGCAGCGGGTGAATACTTGGCGAAAATGGGCTTACCAGAAGAAGACTTCAACTCTTACGCAACGCACCGTGGCGACCATTTAACCGCACAACGCGCTACGTTCGCTAACCCGCAGTTAGTGAATGAAATGGCGGTAGTAGACGGTCAAGTGAAAAAAGGTTCACTGGCGCGTGTTGAACCGGAAGGTCAAGTGATGCGTATGTGGGAAGCGATTGAAACCTACATGAACCGCAAACAAAACCTCATCATCGTCGCGGGTGCAGATTACGGTCAAGGTTCTAGTCGTGACTGGGCTGCTAAAGGCGTGCGTTTGGCGGGTGTGGAAGCGATTGTTGCAGAAGGTTTCGAGCGCATTCACCGTACTAACTTGGTCGGCATGGGCGTGTTACCGCTGGAATTTAAAGCGGGTGATACACGCAAAACTTACGCTATCGACGGCACAGAAACCTTCGACGTGGAAGGCGAATTAGCTCCACGCGCCGACCTGACTGTGGTCATTCATCGCAACAATGGCGAAACCGTGCGCGTTCCTGTTACCTGCCGTTTAGACACTGCTGCGGAAGTGCGTGTTTATAAAGCAGGCGGCGTATTGCAACGCTTTGCACAAGACTTTTTAGAGTCACAAGGCTAATAAGGGATAGGGGCGTACCTAGGTGGTGCGCCCTACTCTTAACGCCATTCGATGTTTTACGCTGTGCGGAAGAGGAGTGAGTTATGTCCAGCGTACCCCAAATTAAGATTCCCGCTACCTACCTGCGTGGTGGCACAAGTAAAGGTGTGTTCTTCCGTCTGGAAGACTTACCCGAAGTAGCGCAAGTACCAGGTAAAGCGCGTGATAAGATTTTCCAACGTATTATCGGCAGTCCAGACCCCTATGCGGCACACATCGACGGCATGGGAGGGGCGACTTCTAGCACCAGTAAATGCGTTATTTTGTCCAAAAGTACCCAACCTAATCACGATGTCGATTACCTGTACGGGCAGATTTCGATTGATAAGGATTTTGTAGATTGGAGTGGTAACTGCGGCAACTTATCGACAGGTGCTGGGGCGTTTGCCATCCATGCAGGCTATGTCGATGCGTCACGCATCCCCGAAAATGGCGTTTGCACGGTACGAATTTGGCAAGCGAATATCAGCAAAACCATTATTGCGCATGTTCCTATCACCAATGGGCAAGTGCAAGAAACGGGTGATTTCGAGTTGGACGGCGTAACCTTCCCTGCTGCTGAAATTGTCTTAGAGTTTCTTGACCCGTCTGACGATAGCGAAGACGGCGGCAGCATGTTCCCGACGGGCAATCTGGTTGACCAACTCGATGTGCCGGATGTCGGCAGCTTCCCTGCCACCATGATTACTGCGGGTATTCCGACGGTATTTGTGAATGCAGCGGACATTGGCTACACCGGAACGGAACTGCGCGAAGCCATTAATACCGACCCCGCAGCCTTAGCGCGTTTCGAGAAAATCCGCGTGGCTGGTGCTTTGCGCATGGGTTTGATCAAAACCCCTGAAGAAGCCTTAACCCGCCAACACACGCCGAAAATCGCGTTTGTTGCACCACCAACGGATTATGTGGCATCCAGCGGCAAAACCATCCAAGCGGATGACATTGATCTGCTGGTACGCGCTTTATCGATGGGCAAATTACACCATGCCATGATGGGCACGGCGGCGGTGGCTATCGGTACGGCAGCGGCTATCCCTGGTACGCTGGTGAATTTAGCAGCAGGTGGTGGCGAACGCCAAGCGGTTCGTTTCGGACACCCTTCTGGTACGTTGCGCGTTGGTGCAGAAGCCAAACTCGTGGATGGTGAATGGACTGTGACCAAAGCCATTATGAGTCGTAGCGCACGGATTTTGATGGAAGGATGGGTACGCATTCCTGGCGATTGTTTCTAAGTTGTAGTGAGGAGGAGATCACAATGAGTTACCAAGCTGAATACCAACGCTCGATGAATGACCCTGAAGGCTTCTGGAAGGAGAAGGCAGAAGCCCTAAGCTGGTTCAAATTCCCGCAGAAAATCTTATCACAAGATGAGCACGGCATTTACCACTGGTTCGCCGATGGTGAAATGAACACGTCATACATGGCATTGGATTACCACGTCGAACAAGGGCGTGGCGATAACATTGCCATGATTTACGACTCACCTGTTACCGACACCAAAACCCAATACACTTACACGCAACTGCGTGACGAAGTGGCAAAAACGGCAGGTATGTTGGCAGGTTTGGGCGTGGAAAAAGGCGACCGCGTGGTACTGTACATGCCAATGATCCCAGAAGCGGTGATCGGTATGTTAGCCGTGGCACGTTTGGGTGCAATCCATTCGGTTGTATTCGGCGGCTTCGCACCACCCGAATTAGCAGTACGTTTGGAAGACGCAACCCCAAAAGTCATCATGACGGCTTCTTGCGGTATCGAAATCAAGCGCGTGATTGAGTACAAACCGTTACTCGACAAAGCGATTGATTTATCAGCGCACAAACCGCAAAGCTGCGTTATTTTCCAACGCCCGCAAGCGACATCCAAACTGATTGAAGGTCGTGATTACGACTGGACAACGCTGTTAGCAACGGCTGAACCAGTCGGTTGCACACCAGTGAAAGGCACAGACCCGCTGTACATTCTGTACACTTCCGGCACAACGGGTAAACCCAAAGGCGTGGTGCGTGAAAACGGCGGTCATGCAGTAGCACTGAACTACAGCATGGAAGCCATCTACAACATGCAAGCGGGTGACGTGTTCTGGGCGGCTTCTGACGTGGGTTGGGTTGTGGGTCACTCCTACATCGTGTACGCGCCATTGATCCGTGGTTGCACCACCATCGTTTACGAAGGTAAGCCCGTTATGACTCCAGATGCAGGTGCATTCTGGCGCATTACCGAAGAATACGGCGTAAAAGGCTTGTTCTCTGCACCCACTGCGTTCCGTGCGATCAAAAAAGACGACCCAAACGCGGATTTGGTGAAAAACTACGACATTAGCAGCCTGCAATACATCTTCTCTGCTGGTGAGCGTCTCGACCCACCGACCCAAGAATGGATGATGGAAAAAACCAGCAAGCCTGTGATTGACCACTGGTGGCAAACCGAAACAGGCTGGGGCATTACCGCCAACCTGCAAGGTGTTGAACCAATGCCCATCAAACTGGGTTCTTCCACCATGCCAACCCCCGGCTTTAACGTGCAAATTCTCGACGAAAATGGCGTGCGTTTGAATGCGACCGAACAAGGTTACATCGCCATCAAACTGCCATTACCACCGAGCTGCTTGGCAACCATTTGGGGCGACGTTGAGAAGTTCAAATCCAGCTATTTGTCCACCTTTGAAGGTTACTACGCTTCTGGCGACGGCGGTTACATTGACGAAGACGGCTATGTATTCGTGATGGGGCGTGTTGACGACGTAATGAACGTGGCAGGTCATCGCTTATCCACGGGCGAAATGGAAGAAGTCGTCGGCGGACACCCAGCAGTTGCCGAATGTGCGGTGATTGCGCGTGATGACGATCTGAAAGGTCAAATCCCCATCGGCTTAGTTGTGCTGAAAACGGGCGTAGACATTGACGAAGAAGTACTGTCCAAAGAACTGGTACAAATGATCCGTAGCAGCATCGGCGCGATTGCGTGTTACAAAGATACTTACATCGTTAAACGTTTGCCAAAAACTCGTTCTGGTAAGACCTTGCGTAAAAACTTACGCCAAATGGTCAATGGTCAACCTTACGTCGTGCCATCCACGATTGACGACGTAACCATCATGCCAGAAATCGAAAGCTTATTGCGTGAAAAAGGTGTCATCGCCGAATAACACATCACGCTACCATCCTCAGAGTCACCTGTAAATTTGGCGACTCATTTTAGCCATCCGTGGAGAACCGCTGCGGATGGCTTCTTTTTTTAAAGCTTACTGATACGAATAATACGACTCGTTATTACCGCCAGTGTACGGCACAACACCATCACCTGCGTTCGTATTATTTTGCGGATTATTATTGTTATAAGGGTAGGCACTTGTACCATTATTGTTAGCGGGAACATTGTTAGCATAACAATTGGTACGTTGAGCTTCTGGGGCACTACTGAGTAATACAAAACCCCGTGCTAACGCGGCCTCCACAGCATCGCTGGGAATGGTGAAAATATTAATCTTACCATCCGCACCACCACAAAATTGCGGATACATACGCCCATCCGTACCACAACTGGCATTAGTCACCGGAATATTCATGGATTGCAATTGACGCTGCATTTCCGCTAATGGCACACCGCCGTTTTCGCACTGGCGCGAACCTTGGTATTTGTACACATCCGCATAGCTAGTTGGTGCAGCACCATTGTTATTCTGCGGTGGAACAGGCGTAATCCACGGCTTAATCGCCCCCATTGGATCCGTCGTACCATTCGGAACGGCACAAGCCGTTAGCAACACCCCAGAACAAACTGCCATGATCGCAGTACGCACAGTCAACATAAAATCGTCCTTCAGTATGTAGTTATAACGGATTTGACTCGACAAAATCTGCCGAAGTTCCAGCATGTTACGCCATTTCTCAACTAATAAAAAAGCCACAAGGCAAGATTATGCAAAATGCCCGACAATAATCCAGATGGGTATTCGTCTTTCCAAAAGCGATACGCTTATAATTGCCAAGTCATTCAGGCACTAGCAACAGGAACAGACTATGACGATTATGCAAAAACCCATTGAACCCGCCCCCAACGAATGCTGTGAAAGCGGCTGCGATCCGTGCATTTGGGACATCTACCGCAAAGAATTGCGCAAATGGGAAAAATGGCAAGCCGCGCAACAACAAAA
>CAZTUZ010000082.1:0-11207 GCA_964617055.1 uncultured Thiothrix sp. | reverse complement strand
TAATGTCTTTTTTTCCCATGCCGCAAGTGTAGCAAAGAAAAGCCGGAACACGTCCGGCTTTCCTGACAAGATTTAGCTTATCAATGAAAGTGTCTCAGCGGTGCGACACTTTTGATTTTTTTATGTGTTAATTAGTTACATTACTTTCCAATAGCTTAAAGTTTGGCTACAGTCGGGTATGGTGTCATTAGTTGAGTGAGTGTTATGTCTGCCAAACATTTTTCTGATTTTATTGCGAAGCGTTTAAAGGAGTTGGGTTTAAGTGTTAGCGATTTAAGTAAGCAGGCGGGGATTTCGCGGGCGACTTGGTATCGTTTTTTGAATGCGGAAATTGAGGAGGCAAAGCTTTCGACATTGATTCGATTAGCGGAGGTGTTGCAGGTCACGCCACATAGGTTGTTACGAACGTATTTTCATGGCAAGTCGTTAAGGCAGAAGTTTGATAGCGGTTTTTTGAATGACGTGACTTACCCTGATCATAGTTTGGTGCATGTGGGTGAGGAGTTTGATAAGACGTGGGCGGTGGAGAATACGGGGGAAAAGGCGTGGGTGGGGTGGTTTTTGCAGTGTGCGGATGCGTTTGTGGAAACGCGGGTGAAGTTGGCGGAATCCGGTGAGGCATTGCAGTTGCAATACGGTTTGCGCCCACACGCGCAGCGTATCCCGATTCCAGTGGTGCAACCGAGTGAACAAGTGCAATTGACAGTGCGTTTTACCGCGCCATTAATACCAGGGACTTACATTTCTTATTGGAAAACCGTCGATGAGCACGGGGAATGGGTGTTTCCTGAAAAGATGGGTTTGAATTGCACGGTTAAGGTGGTTTCGGTTTAACCTAGCAATGAGTCCGGCTACAGTCATAGCCGTGTTTTTTAGCATGGGGTGAAGTATGTTGTTGAATAATGTTTCACGATTGTTGGCGAATGCCAAGCTGATTTGCGTCATCAGTAGCGTGCTGTGTACGGCGTGTTTGCCCAGCCCGACACCGAATGCCAATGCGCCCGCGAATGTGGGTAATCCTGATGCC
This sequence comes from uncultured Thiothrix sp., assembly GCA_964617055.1. Classification (GTDB taxonomy): domain Bacteria; phylum Pseudomonadota; class Gammaproteobacteria; order Thiotrichales; family Thiotrichaceae; genus Thiothrix. Next base: position 10,180 of record CAZTUZ010000082.1, on the reverse strand, counting down.
AATGTTGCGCTAACCCCTGCCCCACAACCTGCCGCTATGCAAGGCATGTTGGAAGTGCATAATCAAGTACGCGCCGCCGTCGGTGTACCGCCCTTGCAATGGTCGGGGCGTATGAGCGCATATGCGCAAGCGTGGGCGGAACAACTCGCTCGCACTAATAACTGTAAAATGCAGCACCGTTCCCAAGCGGACGCGGCGGAATTACCCGTCGGTGAAAACTTGTATTGGGCGAGTGCAGTGATGTGGAGCGATGGGCGCAACGACGTGCAAGCCGTTACCCCTGCCGCTGTTGCCCAAGCATGGGCAGACGAGCAGGCGGATTATCATTACGCCTCCGATACTTGCGTTTCTGGCAAGCAATGTGGGCATTACACACAAATGGTATGGCGCGACAGTACTGAAGTAGGTTGTGGCATGACGATTTGCCCGAATAAGGAACAGGTTTGGGTATGTAATTACAATCCGCGCGGCAATTGGGTGGGTGAAAAACCATATTAAGCCGCAAAAGTTGACGCAAATCGATATTCAACATGGAAACTCGCGGGTAAAACACACCACCCCATTCAGTTTCGAGTGGATTTCCCGCTACAATGCGCGGTTCTTGCTGATTACCACCATTTAACCGACCGTGAGGGGCAAACCATTATGTCGCAGATTGATATTGCAGCCGTCAAAGCGTATTTATTGGCCTTACAAGATGACATTTGCCATCAACTGGAAGCCGAAGATGGGCAAGCAACCTTCATGGAAGAAACGTGGGAACGTCCCACAGGTGGTGGTGGACGCACGCGTGTTTTGAGCGAAGGCGCAGTATTTGAACAAGGCGGCGTGAACTTTTCCCACGTTTTTGGTGATAAATTACCACCATCTGCCACCGCACAACGCCCCGAATTGGCTGGACGCAGTTTCCAAGCGATGGGCGTTTCCCTCGTTATTCACCCGCACAACCCGAATGTACCGACCTCACACGCCAATGTGCGCTTTTTCATTGCCGAAAAAGAAGGCGAAGCTCCGGTATGGTGGTTTGGCGGTGGTTTTGACTTAACCCCGTATTACGGGTTTGAAAAAGACTGCGTATTCTGGCATCAAACCGCTAAAGCGGCGTGCGAACCGTTCGGCACAGAAGTCTATGAGAATTACAAACGTTGGTGTGACGAATATTTCTATCTAAAACACCGCAATGAAGCGCGGGGCGTGGGCGGTTTATTTTTTGATGATTTGAATGAGTGGGGGTTTGAACGTTGTTTTGCCTTCATGCAAAGCGTCGGCGACCATTACATTCAAGCCTATCGCCCGATTGTGGCAAAACGCAAAGCGTTACCGTTCACCGAAACACAGCGCGATTTCCAATTGTATCGCCGTGGGCGTTATGTAGAATTTAACCTAGTATACGACCGTGGCACGTTATTTGGGCTGCAATCCGGCGGACGCACCGAATCCATCCTCATGTCGTTACCGCCGTTGGTGAAATGGCGTTATAACTGGCAGCCAGAAGCGGGTTCAGAGGAAGCCAAACTCTACACCGACTTCCTCCCGCATCGTGATTGGTTGGCAGCACCGTAAGCTGCCATCCATTACCAACTTTTTTCGCCCGGTTGCGGCTTGTGGTCGGAAAGCTTAAAGAATTTCCAGACTAAATACGCCAAAAAACCCAAGATGAATAAGATGGTGAAAACCGACATGAACACAATGCCCGCTGAACTGGTGAAAAAACTCATAATCCCGCTCTCCTTCTTGTAGAACCATGTGTTCATCATAAAAGCGGGGCGGCGGGGAGGCTTTGCAAAAGATCAAAACCACCCCGCGCTTTACGCGGATTTCTTGCTACAGGTCAAAGTTTTCGCGACTTAATCCAATAACTTAACATTTTCACTGCACTGCAATACTGCGCAAAGCCTGCTCTGTATTAATTAAACCGAATCCGAAATCCACGTCTCGCCCCGGTTTCCCCAAATCCAACGCAGTACGATTCAATACTTCAGGGCTAAATGCATGGCGATTCGCAGACAATAATAACGCAATCACCCCAGAAACATGGGCGGTTGCCAAAGACGTGCCGCTGGATAATTGAAATGCCCCACGCGGTGCGGTTGTTAAAATACCAACCCCAGGTGCTGCCAGATCGATGTAATCCCCACGGTTTGCCTGCCCGAATAATCCTTCTTGACTGTCCACAGCAGTCACCGCAATCACGCCAGGAATAGCAGCAGGGTATGCTGGTTGGGCATTTGGCCCGTTATTACCCGCAGAAGCGACAACCACAATGCCTCGGCTTACAGCTTCTGCCACGAGCTTATCCACAATAGGGTCTGATCCTCCTGCAAAACTCAGGTTCAACACATCAACGTTTTGTTTAATGGCCAATTCCAAAGCACGCGCCACCAAACCAGAATTGCTATGGCGTTCATCGGGGTTATTAGGGTTAGTACTGAACGCGCTGATCGCCACGAGTTTTGCATCAGGGGCAATGCCAATGCGCGAGTTTTTACTGACCATAATGCCCGCAACTTCCGTACCGTGAAGACGGTTTTGCTCATTACCAGCAGGAACTAAATCCACCCGCTCAATCAATGGCGAGAGCAAGGTATCACCATAGTCCAAATCCACTGGCGTATCGATCATACCAATAACAATGCCTTTACCCGTGGTGCGTTCACGCACAGATGGCACGCCCGTCATCCCCAAAGGATAAGTGCTTGTGCGGGGGGTGCTTAAATTCGCCGTCTTGAAAAAATTACTGGTGCTGGCATCCACCTCTTTTTCTGTTTTGCGGATTTTCTTTACGAGGTCTTCGGGGTCTTGACCGTTTGTTGCTGCGGTAATCATGGTGGTTTTAATCGAATCCAAATTATCCGCACGTTTGGCGCGTAATTTGTATTTTTTCAGTACCGCATTTGCAGCCTCATCGGAATGCTCGCTGTCATAAGTGATCAGCATTTCATCTGCTTCATAATCTAAGCGTTTAAACGTCGGGGTCGTCACACAAATAGTTTCGTGAAACTGGCAAGCAGGCGAACTGTTGTCCCACCGCACCACCTTGTATTTTGCCTGCGAACAAGCAGCCAACCCCATCGCTGTCATGACCACCATCGCCACTGGCAAAGCATAACGTACTTTTTTTGCGGGCATAGACACATGCCTGTATGAAATTAAAAGGGATAAACGGCTTGCATGATGCAAACCGTGTCTTTCATTATGATAGCGGAGTATATCAGAAGGCTACTTTTCCAGCGAAATTAATGATCGCTTGTTCTTGTTGCATTTGTTGAACGACCTCATCGGCCTGTTGCTCCTGAGCACTAATCCCCTTCACTTCCACACGAAAGAAGCTATTGGCATTTACATCAGGACCATCAACAATACGCGCATTCCAACGCAACAAGAACTCGCGTACTTGCTGCACCTGTGCACGGTCATTAAAATCGACCAACAGTTCCAAACCTTTTTCGGTATTAGTGGCTGTTGTCGCCGTAGCGGATTGATACGTCATTTGTGTGTCAGGCTGCGTATACCACGCATACCAACCCACAAAACCCACCTGCAATGCAAGTAGTGACGCGAATACCGCATTTGCAGGCACGAATCCTTCTTTCAAAGGAATGAGACTCTGCAAAAACTGCCAAATACGTTGACCAACGCCAAGATGCGATGGTGAACGCTTAGGTGAGGTGGTAGACACGCCAACACCAATGGAATCGGCAACGCTGGTGTGCGAAGTGGCATCGCTCACCACGGTATCCGTTGGTGCTTCACGCTCAATACGTCGCATCAACTTTTCCAAACGCTGTCCGGTGGTATCTACCGCCGTCAATTGCAAGAGGCTTTGATTCTCACGAATCACCTCAACCAATGCAACCTCGCGTTCGTATTCCGCTTTCAGTGTGGGGTTCTGATCAAGCATACGCTCGACCAGTTCTTTCTCCGGTTCGTTCAATTTTCCAGTGATGTACCACGGAAGCAGGAGACGGGCTTCCTCCAGAGGATCACCGTTTGGGTATCGGCTCATAAAAACAGCACAAGTTTACCGGACAATCAGTTAGCAAAAATCAAAACCCACAATCCCAGCCTTCTCCAATAATTGGGCAAGGCGTTTACGGGCATAAAACATGCGAGTCTTAACGGTGTTTTCAGAAATATCTAGCAGATCAGCAACCTCTTTAACTGATTTCTCCTCAAAATAAGTCAGTTTAAGCACTTCCCGATGCTCGTCGGTCAATTGATCCATCAAACGCAACAACTGTTGCTTCATGTCATCCATCGCCAACTCCTCATGTGGATTGGCATCTGGATCAACCATGGCATCCAATATTGATTCATCTTCCAGACTCACTTCCGAGGTTTTTCGCGGCCATGAAATCACTTTGTTACGCGCGATCGAATATATCCAAGTGGAAGGCTTCGACCGTCCGGCAAAATGTTCCGCTGAACGCCAAACATCAAACATAGCCTCATCCACAAGATCAGCCGCTTGTGCTACATCGTCACGCAACACTCTGGCGCAATGTTTCACTAAGCGCGGTTGGTAACGTAGGTATAACTGACTAAAAGCCTGTTGATCACCTCGGCTAACGCGCTCTAGTAGCACTTCATCCGACAGTTGACTAGATAGGTCAGTTTTTGTCTTTACAGTTCCACCCTGTGAATGGCTTTCCATCTGCTGTGTCGCTCTTACTCTGGATTTGGTTTAAATAAATCCGATCAATAGTATGACTCATTGCCAACTCTCCCATGATGCTCCTGTGTTTCAAGTGTCATAATCACAAGACGAACGCCCAGACCACCACCAAAAGAGCTTACCCTTTGGTTCAAAAAATAATCATATTTTTTTACATTTCTTTTGAACCGATCGAATGCACGCAGCGACATATCATTAGTCGAAACCTTCAAGTCATTAGATGCACCATCCGTCGTCTTGGTTACAACGGTGAAGCTGCTTCAACGTGACTGAAGCCGACACACTACACACACTCAAGTAGCAATTCTTAAAAGTTATAATACTCCCTCGCAAGTCTAGGCGAACCCTAATCGGTTCGCCTCTTTTTTAGCTACTGCTTCACTGCGAAAGAAATGGTGTAGTTCGCACCTTGTTTCAACTTATCGAAGTTACCAAAAGTCTCTTTCAAGTTGCGTTTCATGTATTCGCGCAGACCATTAATCGTCACTAAGTACACGCGCCCATTGGGTTTGAGGTGTTTTTTCATATCATGGAGCAGAATGCTCATCATTTCCTTACCAACCTTAGCCGGAATGTTGGAAGCAATAACATCAAACCGCAAATTGTTATCAATATGCTGAAAACCGTTACTTAACATGGCTTTCGCATTGGGCAGCCGATTCAAAGTCGCGTTGCGATTGGCGTATTCTACCGCCATAAAGTCTTTATCCACCATCAGGGTTTGCCCTAGTGGTGCTGATTTTGCCATGCTTAAACCGATAGGACCATAACCACAACCAAGATCAAAACAATCATCGGTCGGATTAATCTCCAGATATTTCAATAATAAAGCAGTACCTTCGTCAATTTCACGCGGGGAAAAAATCCCCCACGTTGACAAAAAGGTAAACGGATGCCCACACAATTCAGCATCAAAACGGATGTCATCACGCAAACTTTGCGCGTAAGGAATATCAGCCATGTCTCACCATTATGGTTGTTGGAGTTTGCCGAAAATCCGTCCGGCTTCTTGAATCGCGTCCACAACTTGATCCGCCAAGGTGCAATAATGCCCCATTTTGCGTCCTGCACGCGCTTCACGTTTGCCATACAAATGCAGTTTAGTATTCGGGCTTTGCAACACGCTCAACCATTCGGGTTGTGTACCGTGCCACACATCACCCAACAAATTCACCATAACCACGGGCGACAATAAATGCGTATCGCCAAACGGCAAGTCACACACCATGCGCACTTGTTGCTCAAATTGTGAGGTAATACACGCATCCTGTGTGTAATGCCCGCTGTTATGGGTACGCGGAGCCATCTCATTTACCAATAATTCACCTTGTTGGGTAATGAAAAATTCCACTGCCATGACACCGATAAAATCTAGCTTATCGGCGATGCGGGTTGCCGCTGCTTGTGCGGACTGCACCAAAGTGTCGCTAATGCGTGCTGGAACAATGGTTTGATGCAGAATGCCGCCCCGATGCTCATTTTCCGCCACCGGAAAACAACGCACATCACCCGCTACACTCCGCGCCAGAATCACTGAAATTTCACGCTCCAAATCCACGCGCTGTTCCAATACACACGCCACACTCCCCATTTGCACGAAAGCAGCTTCGGCTTCAGCGACGGAATGCACCGTAGCTTGCCCTTTGCCGTCATAACCTAAACGTGCGGTTTTCAAAATGGCGGGGTATTTCACTGTTGATTGCACGGCGATGTCTTCCACCGCACGAATAGCAGCGAAGGGTACAGGCAACAAGCCGCAAGAACGCACAAACTCTTTTTCGACAATACGATCTTGCGTGGTTTCGACCGCTGTTGCCGACGGGCGAACAGGACAAAACTGCGCAAGCGATGCCAAGGTTGGAGCAGGAATATTTTCAAATTCGGTGGTAATGACATCGCATTGTTGCCCAAAAGCTGTCAATGCTGCCGTGTCATCGTAAGCTGCCACAATGTGCTCATCGGCTAATTGCCCCGCTGGGCTGTGTGGGTCGGGTTCGAGCACAATCACACGGTAGCCCAAAGTACGCGCAGCAACGGTAAACATACGACCAAGTTGCCCGCCGCCGAGCATACCAATGGTTGATCCAGGAAGAAGCGTCATGAAGATTAAAATGAATGCTGTCAATCAAACGGGAAGGATACAGCAATCTCCGCTGCGAAGCATCAATCCAACCAACGTTGTAGGAGTGGATTTAAGCTTTCGGCATTTTCGCAAAGTCCAACATGCGTTGGGTAGAACGCAGGGCTTGGATGCGGATTTCCTCATCAACGAAGATTTCGTTTTCACCCGTTTCCAACACTTGCAGCAGGTTGTGTAAACCATTCATCGCCATCCACGGGCAATGCGCACAACTGCGACAGGTCGCACCTTCGCCCATTGTCGGGGCGGCAATGAATTCCTTGTTGGGCGCGGCTTGCTGCATTTTGTAGAAAATACCGCTATCAGTAGCAACGATAAAACGCTTGTGCGGTAAAGTTTGCGCGGCTTTAATGATTTGCGTGGTTGAACCCACCGCATCCGCCAGTTTCACCACTTCTTCCGGCGATTCAGGATGAACCAAAATCCCTGCATCGGGGTATTGCTCCATTAAATCGCCCAGAGCGCGGAATTTGAACTCGTCATGCACAATGCACGAGCCTTTCCACAAAATCATGTCTTCCGCCCCTGTGACACGGCGAATGTAGTTGCCTAAATGCCGATCCGGTGCCCAGAGGATTTTCTTGCCTTGTTCGTCGAGCCACGCCACCAATTCCACCGCAATGCTGGAAGTCACCACATAATCGGCACGCGCTTTCACCGCCGCGCTGGTATTGGCGTACACCACCACGGTATGGTCGGGGTTTTCGTCGCAAAACGCGCTAAATTCGTCCACCGGACAGCTCAAATCCAAGGAACATTCCGCTTCCAACGTCGGCATTAACACGCGCTTTTCGGGGTTAAGAATCTTGGCGGTTTCGCCCATAAAACGCACGCCCGCCACAATCAGGGTTTTCGCTGGATGCTCATTACCAAACCGCGCCATATCCAGCGAATCGGAAACGTAACCGCCCGTTTCTTCTGCCAGTTCCTGCAAATCACGATCAACGTAGTAATGCGCCACCAACACCGCGTCTTGCTCTTGCAGCTTTTGTTTGATTTTGGCTTTGATAGCGGCTTTTTCTTGTGGCGAATAATGCGGGCGTAACGATTCCACTTGCGCAGTAACGGGGACTTTAAAGGTCGGAATGCTTGGCGTTTTGGCTGTCATGGCTAATAAATCACTCTTGAGGTTTGAAAGGGTTGGGTTGTGCTTGGTAAGTTTTACCATCCCAATGGTACTGAGCGGAGGCATCGCACACCAAGTCTTTCATGCCGTTGTGGCTGGTTTCTAATACACCAATGCGCTTGCAATTCACCTCACTTAATTCGAGCGCTTTACCCGTGCTGAACTGAATATTTTCCACCAAAATGCGCCCCCAACGACTCCAATACGAGCCATTAATGATGTCGGGTTTGCCATCGTCATCCAAATCATATTGCAATAAACTCACGGTATCGCTGCTATCTTTTAGCTCTTGGGAAAACTGTTTAGAACGGTATTCAGCCACGGCTGGGATTTCCTGATCCTTACGCTCCTCAAGCAACACGGGTTTGCCAGCTTTAACAGTGAACGAGCGCATAGTAGCCTCGTAATCGTCGTCATTAATGCCTTCGTTATCGCTCATGAACGTCAACACGCTCTGCCCATCTTGCTCAGCGAATGTCGGATCACTCCACGAATCAGCCAACTCCTCAACAACAAACTGCCCCGCTTGATAACTCGCCAAAGCGTAAGTATTCGGGCAACAGTTCCCCCCGCTCGACGAATAAAACAGCACATCTTTACCGCCATCGTGGTCAAAATCCGCCACTTTCACTATGCTCAAAAGACCATCGTCCTTGCTTACCACCTGCTTTTTACCATCCACAATCGCTGACAGCACATCATGATCGGCATTTAACAGATAATCTGTTGGTGTCGCAGCATGGCTTACACCATAACCACAACACAGAACCAAACTCAACACACTCCAGAAACGCATCTTTCCCCCTTATAACTGCCAGTGAATCGTGCCACGCCCGTTTGCTTGTAAAAATTGATTGATTTGTGAAAACGGTTTACTGCCAAAGAAACCGTTCCGCGCCGATAAGGGCGAAGGGTGAGCACTTTGCAAAATCAAATGTTTATCGCTGTCAATCAGCGCGACTTTTTTCTGCGCATGACCGCCCCATAATACAAACACCACCGGATGGCTTTGCGCATTCACCGCCCGAATCACCGCGTCGGTAAACTGTTCCCAGCCGCGTTTTTGGTGGCTGCCCGCATTACCTGCTTCGACGCTTAATACGGTATTGAGCAATAACACGCCTTGTTCCGCCCACGCTTGCAAATAGCCCGAGTGCTGATTATCCACACCAACATCGGCTTGCAATTCCTTGTAAATGTTTTTTAAGGAACGCGGTAACGGCTTCACTTCCGGCAATACCGAAAACGCCAAACCGTGCGCGTGACCCGGCGTGGGGTAAGGGTCCTGCCCTAAAATCACCACTTTTACCTGATCCAACGGCGTGGCTTGCAGCGCGTTAAAGCGGTGTTCCGCACTGGGTAACAGGGTTTTCCCTGCCGCTTGTTCCTGCGCCAGAAACGCTTGTAATTGCGCCCAAGACGGTTGTTTAAATGCGTCGCTTAATGCGGATTGCCACGCTGTTGGCAGAGGTGGAATCTCGCTCATGCGTACAGCGTGCTAGGGTCAATTAACACTTCGCGGTCAATAACCACTTGATTACCTTCTACTTTGTTGTAAAAGCACGAACGCCGTCCGGTATGGCACGCCGGTCCGGTTTGGTCGACCAATAACAAAATCGTGTCAGCATCGCAGTCGTAACGAAATTCCTTCAATACCTGCATTTGCCCCGACGATTCGCCCTTGCGCCAGAAGCGGTTGCGCGAACGCGACCAATAACACACGCGCCCCGTTTGCAGGGTTTCTTCAATGCTGGCGCGATTCATCCACGCCATCATTAACACTTCCTGCGTGTCGAATTGCTGGGCAATCGCGGGAATTAAACCGTCCGCGTTGTAGGTCAACGAATCCAGAGCTTGTTTTAAATCAGTCACGTTTTTGAACCTAAAACTGTTACATGGAGAGCAGCATATCAATAGGATTAAACAGCGCAAGCCCTGTAATCCAAGCGAAATCAGCAGTATTTCGTGTTGCTAATGTTAAATCTTCTGTCAGTGCAGTCGCTGCGATTAAAGCATCACCCAATGACATTTTGCGTTGTTGGCGTAATTGCACTGCGGTTTGAATGACCGATTTGGATAGTGGCACACTACGCATTAACTCAAACAGTAAGGTGAAGTCCTGTTTATCCGCCTCTGACAGTTTGTGATACCCCAGTACCTCCACTTTACTAACATCGGATATAACGACATCGTTTTGTGTTATCCATCGCCGTAATGCGTGATATTGCGGCTGAATAGC
>CAZTUZ010000081.1:0-11383 GCA_964617055.1 uncultured Thiothrix sp. | reverse complement strand
ACACTCTTTCCCTACACGACGCTCTTCCGATCTAGGCATTAGATTGTGGGGTAAGCTTGATTAAGGCGACATCGTTTTGGCAAATAACCCCAGCTTGGCTACAAGAATCCGTACCGTTGTAATAAGAACTCAGTAAGCTAACGGATGCAGCACTCCAAACGCCATAAGGCGCATTACCATTATAATACGCTGGAACATATTGGAAGTTGCTGTAAATGCGTTTTTGTCCAAATGCCGCAACGCAGTGCGCGGCGGTAACAACAACGCCTTTACGAATCATCGAAGCGGAACAAACATAAGAGCCAGAGCCGTCTTTAAAAAAGAGTTTACCCGCTCGGCGATAATAGTCATATTTGGAAAACTGCACACCACCCATGTCTACCCGAGATGTGGTGTAGGGTAGGTTGAGCGTGCCAAATTCATTAGGGGCAATGTCGCCATTACCCTCAGCGGCAGCACTTTTAAAAACAATACTCTTCGTCAATTGTTTAGCTAGTGTGGTTTTGCCATTACCAATCCCCCCTTTACTTGCCCCAGGTAAACCTGGATAACTCGCAGACATTGCTGTACTTTTTTCAGTAATTTGAGAGGCTTGAGGCAAAGGCATCGGTTTTGCGTTGGCGAAATCGACACTACCTTGTGCATTAGCTGCTGCGGCTGGGATATTAAATTGCATAACGTCATTAGCAAATGACACATGAGTGGATAAGCTTAACAGCATTCCGCTTGCCATTAATCCCAAACCACTAATAGTTTTATTTGATGCACTCATAGATTTTTCCCCGTGATATTTGTTGAGCGGAGTTTTTGCTCACTTTTTATTCTAGTAAGAAATATCTATTTGGCGAGTGTTTTAACTTATCAATTAATTGATCAATTTTTATTTTATATTGAGTTTTTTTGATGATGCTCATTAATTATTCTTTCTTATAAAGAATAGTTTCAATTAATAGAAAAACCAAAGGCACTCTTTAGTATGGTAATGATATTGCAGCGTGGCGATTTGCTGCTTTTCTGGCAGCAAAGTATTGAGAAAGCTAATCAACAAATCCTTGTGCGGTTCTTCACCAAACAGCTTTTTGAAACCAAAGTCGGTGAGGGGATTGAGGTAAACGGCTTGCATGGTTGGTACATCGCTTCTGAAAGTGATGTGCCAATTCTAGCATGAAACACAGGCGAATGCGGTCTAACACCTGTCCTGCGTCAACGTTATCCCCCTGCCGTTTATTCTGCTATATAAAGTCTTGTTGTTTTTAGTACGAGGTGTTTTGTGAGTAATGATTTCGCTAACGATCCTGCTGCTTATCCGCGTAAACTGCAATGTGCCGAGCGGGAACAAGAACTTGCCAAGAGTCGCGCCCTTTGCCTTGAATTTGGTAGTGTGTTGCAGCGATTGCCGCGCATGAAAGCGGAGGCAGAAGCTCTTCTCTCACTGAATCAGAACTTGCGTTACGCGGCAGGATCAGTGGGATTGAAAGACCCAGTGGCGCGTCTTGAGCTATCTCTAACGCAAGCGACGGCATTTTTGGACGAGCTGGATGCTTTGCCTGTTGAGATGCAGCGTATGATCAAAGACTTTATTGATGTTGAATGTGGCAATTTGACTTTCCGCTCGGTGGGTAATGTTCAGCAACGGCTGGAAGCTATCCTAATCCGAGCAACCCACGAGCTAACCTGCCAGCAAACCTCAAACGGGCTTTACCGCATTCATGATGACGGTACGGTGACGGATACATATTCTAATTTGATGTGGAAACGAGTTTCCGAAGGTGGGGTGTACTCGTGGGATAAAGCAATAGCAACATTTGGTAACAATGTCAGCTTCGCAGGCTATCACGATTGGCGGATGTCCACGGTAGATGAGTTAAAAAGCATAGTTAATACAGCATACTCCGAAAATTTTAACCCTTTTGTCTTCGCTTTTGCGAATACGATACCAGAATGTATTATTTGGTCGTCTTCGTCTCCTGACAGTAGCAGTGCGTGGTATGTCGATTTCTACGATGGCAGTAGCGACTGGGACGTTAAAGACGAGAAGTTTGGAGTTTGGTTGGTTCGTTGCGCACAGTGATTGAATGTTCAGTTATTCGGCGAAGAGCCGAATAAGGATTTGTTAACAAACCTACGAAGACAGTTTGAAATATTACCGCGATTTAAAAAATGTTACCGATACAGCCTTTGAAGATGGCGTAGAACAAGGAATTGATATTGGCGTGGAGCGTGGCATTAGCATTGGTGTGGAAAAAGAACGTTTGGCGATTGCGCGTAATTTATTGGATGTGTTGGACGATGCGACGATTGCACAGAAAACAGGATTAAGTGTGGCAGACATTCGGTCGTTGCGCACCTTCTAATTGCTGAATGCAAAGCGGTATGTTGAGGCAATAACGGGCGTATTTACGTTCACCTGTTTTGTGTAATGCGCCGAGTTCCACCAATTCTTGTAAATCGCGGGTAGCCGTAGCGCGTGAAGTTTTGGTGAGACTGAGGTAGTTTTTCGCGCTCATGCCGCCGTGAAAACCTTCGATTCCCTCGGCGAATAAGCGGGCAATCACTTTGGCTTGACGTGGATTCAGTTTATCGCGTACTTGATCATATAAACGGGTTTTACTGAATAAAAACGTCACTTGCTGCATGGAATATTCCACGGCGTTTAATACCGTTTGGGCAAAATACGCTAACCAGCGGTTTAACTCATTGTCTTGATTTGCCCAAGTTAATTCGTGGTAATAAGCTTTTTTATGGCGTTCAATGGTGTGTGCGAAGGCAATTAACGAAGGTTGCCCTAAACTTTGTGCGAGGGCTTTTTCTGCTAAAGCACGCGCTATGCGTCCATTGCCATCTTCAAACGGGTGGATGCAGACAAAATACAAATGCGCAATGCCAGCACGAGTAAGCGGCGGTAGTGTTGTTTGTGTTTGATTGAACCACGCAATGAAGCGTGTCATTTCAGCGGGAACAAGGTTTGACGGTGGAGCTTCAAAATGAATAGTCGGGTTATCAATGCGCCCCGAAACGACTTGCATGGGTTCGCTGTGGGTGCGATACGCGCCAATTTGCTGTAAATCGCGTCGCCCATTCATGAGCATGGCGTGCCAATGGCACAACATGGTATCACTGAGTGGTTGCTGAAAATGCGTGTATAAATCGACCATCATTTCCGCAATTCCAAATTCGGCAGGGCTGACGCGCCGCGCATCATTTTGTAAACCGAATTGCCGCCGAATCGATGATTGCACACTGTCACGATTGAGGTATTCGCCTTCAATTGCGCTGGTTTGCAGAGCCTCATTACTTACCCATTCGACGTTTAACAGGGTTTGTTCATCGGGGGATAAGTGCGCAAATGCTCCCAATAATCTGCCCGTTGCGTGCGCAAAACGTTGTTCCCATGCTGCGAGAGCGTGCGTGTCGAAACGAAAATTCCCCCAGTCATTTTGTTGCCAGTTCCACGCCATGATTCATACATCCAGTTGCTATAACTCATGTTTACCCGATTTTTTGAGTTATAGAAAGTGTTCGTATGCCTCAAACGGCACGATTTGCGGTGTTAGGATGATTTTGGCGTATGATATTGCCCGCAGTTTCACCCAAATTTAGGAAGCCATGACACCCGAACTTTCCCCCGCGCATTTGGTATTGGATGACTCCGGTACGCCTTACGCCCCCGCGTTTGCGGATTGTTATTTTTCGCAGCAAGATGGTTTGGCAGAAGCGCGTTATGTGTTTTTGCAGGGCAATGCCATAGCGCAACGTTGGCAGGGTAAAGCGCAGTTCACGATTGCGGAAACGGGTTTCGGTACGGGTTTAAACTTTTTGGCGACGTGGCAGGCGTGGCAAGCGGATGCGCAACGCTGTGAATCGTTGCATTTCATTTCGATTGAGAAACACCCGATTCCCCGCGACACTTTGCGCGAAGTGTTGGCAAATTGGGCGGAATTAGCCCCGTTTGCCACGGAATTATTGACGCATTATCCGCCGTTATTAGCGGGTGTGCATCGCTTACGGTTGGCGAACGGGCGCGTGACATTGACCTTGTGTTTCATGGATATAGCAGCAGCATTGCCAGAAATCATGGCGACGGTGGATGCGTGGTATTTGGATGGCTTTGCCCCCGCTCGCAATCCTGCCATGTGGCAATTGCCCGTGCTGCAACATTTGGCGCGGTTAAGCCATGCCGAGACGACGTTAGCGACGTTTACGGCAGCCAGCGAGGTGCGGCGTAATTTGCAAGCAGCGGGTTTTACGGTGCAACGTCGCAAAGGTTTTGGCAAAAAGCGCGAAATGCTCACCGCAACACTTGCTACGCCGCCGTCCACATCCACCTTGCCCGCGTGGTTTGCGTTACCCGAAGCGGTGACATTACGCCAAGTAACGGTTGTCGGTGGTGGTATTGCAGGTTGCCAAATGGCACGCGCCTTGGCGGAACGCGGTTGGCAGGTGACGCTATTGGAACGTCACGCACGTTTAGCCACGGAAGCTTCCGGCAATCGCGCTGGGGTGCTGACCCCGAAAATGACAGCGGATACGGGTTGGGGCGAAATCTTCTACCGCCAAGCCTTTGTGTTTGCTGTGCAGCAATTACGCCGTTTGGAAGCAGAAGGTGTATGCATTGATTGGCAGCAGTGTGGCGCATTGCAGTTAGCGCACGAACCGCGTGAGGCGGCGCGTCAACAAGCGTTACGCGAACGTGGTTTGCCAAACGATTTCTTGCAGGTGTTGGATGCGTCAGCAGCTTCCGCCGTGGCAGGGATTCCATTAACCACGGGGGCGAGTTTTTTCCCACAAGGCGGTTGGGTCAATCCGGCGAGCGTTTGCGCGGCGTTGGTGGCGCACGAACGCATTGAGGTACGCTGCTTGACGCAAGCGTTTCAGCCCGATGCCGACAGCATTACCATTGTGGCGAGTGGACGTGAGCTGGATCAATGGGCACAAACCGCGTTTTTGCCACTCATGCCCGTGTTGGGGCAAACCAGTCAGGCGGCAGTCTCGCCATTCAGTTCGGCATTGAAAACCACCTTGGGGCACGAAGGCTACCTGACACCAGCGGTAGCGGGGCAACACATTTTCGGCGCGACCTTTACCCGCGCTGTGCGTGAAGCAGTGTTGGATACGCAAGCCGATGCGGTGAATATGGCGCAATTACACGCATTCTTACCGCAATTGGCGCAAACATTTGCCGCCGTCAACAGCAGTCACGCAGCGATTCGCATGACTACGCCGGATCGTTACCCAATGGTGGGTGCGTTGCCAGATACGGATTATTTCCAGCAAGCTTATGCTGAGTTGCGTCACGGACGGGCAGGGCAGGTCTTTCCCGCAGCGCGTTACCAACCCAATCTGTATGTGTTGGGCGGTTTGGGGTCGCGGGGTTTAACCACCAGCGGCTTATGCGCGGAATTATTGGCAGCTACGCTTATGGGTGAACCCTTACCCGTGCAGAGCAGTTTGTATCAAGCTATGCATCCTGCACGTTTTTTGGTGCGTCAATTACGGCGTGGGAAAGCCATTTAGCCGATGGTGTTATCAATGACTACAAGAATTGTATAGCTATTTGAAGCTTAACGGCAGTTTTCTGTTTAATAAGCTTTACAAAATCTGCTTTTCTTAGGAGGTTTGTATGACTATGCAAAGTTACAGTTCAGGTGGTGTCTATGTGGATGCGTACCCTGTGCGTGCTGTGAGTATCGATGCCCCCATTCGGTGGTTACGCAAAGGTTTAGCTGATTTCAAGGCTGATCTTGCGCCGAGCTTATTATATGGGGTGATTTTTACAGTAATCGGCATGGCGTTGATGGCAATGGCGGCTTCTAAACCCATTTTTGTGATGGCTTTACTGACGGGTTTTTTATTGGTTGGGCCGTTTATTGCGGTAGGTTTATACGATTTAAGCCGCCAACGTGAGGACGGGTTACAGCCTAATCTAATGCACGCTTTTTCATCGTTAAAGATGAATATTGGCAGTCTTGCATTGTTTGCCATGATTTTAGGAATGATCATGGTGTTTTGGGTGCGTTCTGCGGCAATCTTAACGGGATTGTTTTTCGATGATGCAACCCTAATTTCTCAGGGTTGGGGTGCTTTCTTTTCTAATCCGCAAAGCATGGATTTTATTGGTAGTTTTATGCTATTCGGGTTTGCCCTAGCTATTGTGGTTTTCTCCATTAGCGTGGTGTCTATTCCAATGATTAACCATCGTAAAGTAGACGTAATTACTGCTATTGTAACCAGTTTACGCGCTGTTATGCGTAATCCATTACCAATGTTACTATGGGCGGCATTGATTGTGGGGTTAATTGGTTTGGGTTACGCGCTATTTTACATAGGTTTGATGATCACCCTGCCTATTGTCGGTCATGCTAGTTGGCACGCTTATCGCGACTTGGTTAAAAAGTGAGTAATTGACACGACTATTCCCCTCATTTACGATATTTGCCCACTTGTTAAGGCAAATATCGTATTGTTTTGACAAAGTGCAAAGCGGTTCTGCGGGGCAACATAAATAACACCAAAGGATGAGAGTTTGCCTATCCATAACGTTTCCAATGTAACAAGGTATTCTCTGGGAGAAATGACAATGACGATGAAAAAAATCGTGACGATGACATCTGCTCTGGTTTTAGCATTAGGTGTATTAAGCGGTTGTGGTGATGAGAAAAAAGAAGAAGCAGCAAAAGCGGTGGAAACAGCCACTCAAGCGGTTTCTGACGCAGGCAAAGCGACAGGTGATGCTGTAAAAGCAGCGGGTGACGCAGCCAGCAAAACGGTTGAAGCAGCCGCACAAACCGCCACTGATGCTGCAAAAACAGCTACTGACACTGCGGCAAAAGCAGCAGAAAGTACCGCACAAGCGGCTGGGGATGCAGCAGCAAAAGCGGCGGAAACCGTTGCGCAAGCTGCCAAACCAGCAGGCCCTGTTGATGGTGAGAAAGTTTACAAAGGTCTGTGCTTCGGTTGCCATGACCAAGGCATGATGAACGCTCCGAAATTGGGTGACAAAGCTGCATGGGGGCCGCGCATTGCAACGGGTAAAGATGCGCTGCACACTTCCGCTTTACAAGGTAAGGGTGTGATGCCTGCTAAAGGCGGCAACCCTGCACTGTCTGATGATGAAGTCAAAGCAGCGGTTGATTTCATGGTTAGCAAAGCACAATAAGTTTGCCATACCCGTATCAAGAAAAGCCCCGTTTCGGGGCTTTTTCTTTTTCCGGTATACTCTGGCGTTTTGCGCAACCTAGGACACCTTGGCATGAATCCCGATCTTGCCCGCTTGCAACCATACCCGTTTGAAAAAATCCGTGTGTTATTGGACGGGGTAAAACCCGCTGCATTACCCGCGATTTCCTTGGCGATTGGCGAACCCAAACACCCGACTCCCACCTTTATTCACCAAGCTGTGTTGGAAAACCTCAATGGTTTGGCGAATTACCCGCTAACCAAGGGTAATCTGGGTTTGCGCGAAGCGATTGCGGGTTGGTTGACGCGCCGCTTCCAATTGCCCACGGGGAGCGTTGACCCTGAACAGCACGTCATTCCGGTGAATGGCACGCGTGAAGCGATTTTTGCGTTCGCCCAAGCGGTGATTGATCGCACGGCGGATGCGGCGATTGTGATGCCGAACCCGTTCTACCAAATTTACGAAGGTGCGGCGTTTTTAGCCGGAGCTGAACCCGTCTTCCTACCGTGTGTGGAAGAAAACGGCTTTATCCCCGATTTTGCTGCTGTGCCTGCGAGTGTGTGGCAGCGTTGCCAATTGCTGTATTTGTGTAGCCCTGGTAATCCCACGGGGGCGGTGATTCCGCTGGAAACACTGCGTCAGGTATTGGCATTAGCCGAACAATACGACTTCATTGTTGCCTCGGATGAATGCTATTCCGAATTGTATTTCGATGAAACCCAACCGCCAGTCGGTTTGTTACAAGCCGCTGCCAGTATGGGTAATACCGCATGGAAGCGTTGCGTGGTATTCCACAGCTTGTCCAAACGTTCCAATGCGCCAGGGATGCGTTCAGGCTTTGTTGCTGGGGATGCGGATGTGCTCAAACAATTCCTGTTATTCCGTACTTACCACGGTTGCGCCATGCCGCCACCATTCCAAGTAGCCAGTATTGCGGCGTGGAATGATGAAGCTCACGTTCAAGCCAATCGTGAACAATATCGCCAAAAATTCGCCGCTGTTATGGGTATTCTCGCGCCCGTATTGGACGTGAAAATGCCGGATGCGGGTTTTTACCTGTGGCCTAAAACCCCCGTGGATGACGAAACCTTTACCCGCGAAGTATTCGCCCAAGCCCACGTCAGTATCGTACCTGGTAGCTATCTGTCACGGGCAGTGAATGGCATAAGCCCAGGGGCGAATCGCGTGCGTTTGGCGTTGGTTGCTTCGCTGGAAGAATGCGTTGCAGCCGCGCAACGCATCCGTACCGTGGTTGAGCGTTTATAATTAGCCCTTTTCAATGACTATAATGAGTTGGAGAAACAACATGTCACAAGATTTACAAGCCATTATTGAAGCAGCGTTTGAACGTCGCGCTGAAATCACCCCGAAAACCGCCGACCAAACCACTCGCGATGCGGTAAATACCGTGCTGACGGATTTGAATAATGGTTCATTACGCATTGCGACCCAGCGCGGTGTGGGCGATTGGGAAGTACACGAATGGCTGAAAAAAGCGGTATTGCTGTCATTCCGTTTGAATGACAACGAAGTGATGGACGGCGGTTGCACGCAATATTACGACAAAGTGCCGTCCAAATTCGCGGGCTTAACTGCACAAGAATTTGCCGCTGGCGGTGTGCGTGTTGTGCCCAATGCGATTGCACGCCACGGTTCTTACATTGCGTCGGGCTGCGTGTTAATGCCGTCTTACGTCAATATCGGCGCGTATGTCGATAGCGGTACAATGGTAGATACATGGGCGACGGTGGGTTCTTGCGCCCAAATCGGTAAAAACGTGCATTTATCCGGCGGTGTGGGCATTGGCGGCGTGTTAGAGCCATTGCAAGCCAACCCCACCATTATCGAAGACAACTGCTTTATCGGTGCGCGTTCGGAAATCGTGGAGGGCGTGATCGTCGAAGAAGGTTCGGTGATTTCCATGGGCGTTTACATTGGGCAAAGCACACGCATTTACGACCGTGAAACGGGCGAGGTCACTTACGGGCGCGTTCCGGCGGGTTCGGTCGTGGTTTCGGGTAACTTACCGTCTAGCGATGGCAAATACAGCTTGTATTGTGCGGTGATCGTGAAAAAAGTGGACGCGAAAACCCGTGGCAAAGTCGGTATTAACGAATTATTGCGCGATATTTAAGCCTTTCCGTGCGGTTATTCAACGGCACATAGCACCAATCAGACTAGGGAATACTGCCTTTGGCGGTATTCCTGTATTAGACTTAGGAACTTTTCATACCAATTGGTATCAAACACAGCATTCGAGTATTCTAAATATTAGCCATAACTAATATACTAAGGCTAATCATCGCTAATGGGGATTAAGGATTTAGACCATGCAACGTTTTTTGAATCGTGTTCAGGGTGGTGTGACGCTAACGGTGCTGGGGTTGCTGTTGGTTACACCCGTCTATGCTAGTGATTGTTCACTGAATGCAACCAGCATTGAACAACGTGCCGATGCACACCAAGATTCCATCAGTAAATACGCTGATAAATACGGTGTGGATCAAGCGATGGTCAAAGCCGTGATTGCGGTGGAATCGTGCTACAACACATCTGCTGTGTCGCCTAAGGGGGCGCAGGGTTTAATGCAGCTCATTCCCGAAACGGCAGCACGGTTCGGTGTGGAAGATTCCTTAAACAGCAGCCAGAATATTCACGGTGGTACGCGTTATTTGAGTTGGTTGATGAAGCGTTACGATGGCGATTTGTACAAAGCGATCGCGGCTTATAACGCGGGGGAAGGCGCGGTGGATAAATACCAAGGTATTCCGCCTTATAATGAAACCCAGCATTATGTGCGTAAAGTACTAACGGCTTATAATCGTTTAAGTGGTCAGGCCGTTGCATTACCTGCCGTGACGACAACGGGGGCTAGGGCGACGGTTGCAAAAATTCCTACCACAACCGTGTCATTAGTTGGCGGGGCGGTGGTGAAAAAAACCAGTGCGGGCGGGCGGGTTTCCGTGACGTATCAGCCGCCAAAACTGGGCATGGCAAAACCAGGACGGGCGGGTTGGCAAGCGAATAAAGCACTCGCGCCAGAACTGTTCAAACGTTGACAGACAGTAGGAGCTAATCGCCTTAGCTCCTCTGTTGTGCTGCTTTAGCCCAAGACGGTTGGGGTTAGGCGTTGCATGAGGCAGGTTTGCGCCGCTAGTGGGGTTTCGTCTGCTTGTGGTTGGCGGCGCACATAAGAGCCGTCCGCTTGCAGTTCCCACGCTTGGGTGTTGTCATGCAGGTATAATTCAAATGCTTCTTCAATCACGCGCTTGCGTAACTTTTTGTTCAAAATCGGGAAGGCAACTTCAACACGGCGGAAGAAGTTACGCGGCATCCAATCCGCACTGGAACAGTACAGTTCTTCCTCACCATCATTCAAAAAGTAAAATACACGCGGGTGTTCTAAAAAGCGTCCCATGACCGAACGTACATGAATGTTTTCAGACACATTGGGTAAATTAGGGCGTAAACAGCAAATCCCACGCACTACCAATTCTACCCGCACGCCTGCTTGTGAAGCTTGATACAAGGCGTGAATGGTTTGTGGTTCGATAAGCGAGTTCATGCGGGCGCGAATCAGCGCGGGTTTACCTGCACGCGCGTGTGCGGTTTCGCGCTCGATTTTTTCCATGATCGCTTTGTGCAGTGTAAAAGGTGAAGCGAGCAAATGCTTGAGGTCTTGAATGCGTCCTAATCCCGTGAGCATGAGGAAGACTTTATGCACGTCTTCGGTAATGGCGGGGTTAGCGGTGAGTAAACCGAAGTCGGTATACAATCGCGCTGTTCCGGCGTGATAGTTACCCGTGCCAAGGTGCGCGTAACGGCATAAACCGTGTTGTTCGCGGCGCACGATCAAACACAATTTCGCGTGCGTTTTGTAACCCACCACGCCGTAAACCACATGCGCCCCCGCCCGTTGCAATTGGCTGGTGAGGTTGATGTTGGCTTCTTCGTCGAAGCGGGCGCGTAATTCCACGACAACGGAAACTTCTTTACCCGCCCGAGCCGCCCGAATCAGGTGTTCGACCAGCACGGATTGTTTACCCGTGCGGTACAGCGTCATTTTAATGGCGAGAACGCAAGGGTCAGATGCAGCTTGAGCGATAAAGTCCAATACGGTTTGGAAGCTTTGATACGGGTGGTGCATCAAAATATCGTCCCGTTGGATTTGCGCGAACAGTTCTGCTCCTTGGCGTTCTGCCAATG
>CAZTUZ010000080.1:0-11478 GCA_964617055.1 uncultured Thiothrix sp. | reverse complement strand
TGTTTGAACTGGCGTAAACGTTCCATCACCTGTTCGGGGTCGTTTTGATCAATACGACTCAATTCTTGGGATAATGCCGTGCCCAATTCAGCACGATTCAGCGGCATGTACAATTGTCGCGTGTCCAGCAACTCATCCAACAAAATTGGGTGTTGGGTTAATTGGCTGGTAATCCACAAACTATCGCTGACCAGTCGCACAAATTGCTCACGAGCGTGCGGGTGATCCGCCAACATCGCAATATAACCAGAGCGAGCTGCAATTTTTTGAATGACGCTCAAACAACGTTCCAAGGTTTCGGTAGGATTCGGCATGGTTTGGCACGCATCCCACAACGCAGGCAGTAAACGATTCAAACGGTTACGCCCCGTGTCGGTCAACGACCCATACAACCGACTATTTAATAAATCTTGAAACGCAGGAAAATCAGGAATCTGACGAACGGTATCTTTTGGATTCCCTGCCGAACCATTTGCGGCTTTATTCTCCACCGCAAACACGCGCTGAAAAATCTGACTAACACGCTCTTGATGCGCGTGTAACACCTGTAAAAAACTGTCCCAATCCGCAAAACCCATCGCCTGCGCTAATCCCGCTTGACGTTCTGGCGTGGTGGGCAAAGCATGGGTTTGCTCGTCATTCCACATTTGCAGGCGATTTTCGGTACGACGCAAACAATGATAAGCATCGCGTAAAGTGGCGTATTCGTCGTCGGATAATAATTGCTGGGTGTGTAAAACGCTTAACGTTGCTAACAAATTGCGCGTGCGTAACGCTGGTAAACGCCCGCCACGCATCAGTTGGAATAATTGTGCGGTGAACTCAATCTCACGAATCCCACCCGTGCCGAGTTTCACGTCTTGGAATTTGCCACGCCGTTCGGCTTCACGGTTAATCATGGCCTTCATATCACGCAATTGTTCGACAGAGCCGTAATCCAAATAACGCCGATACACAAAGGGGCGCAACCGTTCCAATAACTCTGCACCGCGCACTGGGTCACCAGCCATCACCCGCGCTTTGATCAAGGCGTAACGCTCCCATTCGCGCCCATGCGTTTCGTAATAATGCTCCATTGCATCAAACGACAATGCCAATGCGCCAACCTCACCAAACGGACGCAAACGCATATCCACGCGGTAAGCAAAACCTTCCGCCGTTGTTTGTGCTAGGGTATTGATTAAGCGTTGCCCGACCCTTACGAAAAAGCTTTGATTATCCAAAGAACGTTTGCCGTCGGTTTCACCCGCTTCGGGGAAAGCAAAAATCAAATCAATGTCAGACGAAAAATTCAATTCGCGCCCGCCGAGTTTCCCCATACCCAGCACCACCAATTGCAGCACCTCGCCAGAAAAATTGCGCGGCGTACCGTGTTTGGCCACTAATTCCGCGTAACACCAGTGTAAAACTGCATCGGTTAAAGCGTCCGCCACATCAGACGTATCACGCAAGGTTTCAGCTAATTCCGCCACACCAGACAAATCACGCCAAGCAATCCGAGCCATTTCCCGATGACGAATTTGCCGCACCACACGCACAACACTGGCATGATCGCTCAATGGCTGAATCGCCGCCGCCACCTGCTGCATTAACTCGCCTTCGACATAAGCATGGCTGTGCGCGAACGCCTGTTCCCATTCGGGGTGACGCGCAAGTTGTTGCTGTAAATACTGACTAGCGAAAAGCATTACATTGCCTGACATCTTATTATTCTCGCTCCTAGGGGTTGCAGCCATTATAGGCTGGCGGAATGTGATTTTGTAAGGTTTGCTACAATTCTGCCCTAGGATAGGTCAAGCTTTTCCACGATTATGTAAAAAATCAACTCATTGCACTAACATAGTGGGTGGTTTTTTTGGTGCGGTATTTGGAATGTACAGAGTCTGTGATTTTGCGAAATGGTTGGTGTTTTTGTTACTGACGTTTTGCCTCGCGCTAACATTAAGTTGGTGGCTGTTAGTTCAAGTTGATTTTGCTTACCCGTGGTTGCACGATCATGCGGGAATAGCAGAAAACATCGCACACTATGCGCCACATAACCCATTAAAACCGCAGTTTGACCAAACGACACCAGCAGAACGGATACGGCTATTTCACGGCATTGTGACCGCGATTCACCAACACGGGGAAGGTTTAACCACACTCACCTATCACGATGCAAATGGCAATGCTTTGCATACCCTGCTAACGCCAGCGGAGGTGTTGCACTTACAGGACGTGGCAAAGCTGTTGGATGTGCTGAAAACCGCCATGCTAGTAGCAGGGCTGGCGTGGGGCGGGCTATTGCTGTGGTTCTTGCACCAACGCACCGCCTTGCCACCAGTACGCACCTTACTGATGGGTATTGCCAGCGTTGTCTTCGCCTGTGGAGTGCTCTTATCGTTTGGCGCGGTACACGTTTTTTATCAGTTGCATGAGTGGATATTTCCAGCGGGGCATCAATGGTTTTTCTATTACGAAGAATCACTCATGAGCATGATGATGAAAGCCCCTGATCTGTTTGGCTACATTGCTGTGATGCTAGTCAGTCTTGCGTTGGTGATCAGCGGTAGTTTTTTGGGGTGTTACCAACAACTTCAAACACAAATTACACACGCGCTCAGGTGAAGCACAAGGCTAATTCCGCTTATAATCCCCCGCTGCATCAACCGATTGGTAAATCCCGACATGACTCGACAATACCGTGCTGTTTCGCTAATTTCTGGCGGACTGGATTCCATGCTTGCCACCAAAGCCGTTATGGAGCAAGGCATCCATGTGGAAGGCATTAATTTTTTTACAGGCTTTTGCGTGGAAGGTCACACCCACGCAATTCGTAAACAAGCCAAAGACAAGCCCAAACGCAATAATTCCTTGTGGGTAGCGGAACAATTAGGCATCAAATTGCACATCATTGATATTGTCGATGACTATAAAGACGTGGTGCTCAACCCCAAACACGGTTATGGCGCGAACATGAACCCGTGCTTGGATTGCAAGATTTTTATGGTAAAAAAAGCCTACGAATGGATTCAGGAAAACGGTTTCGATTTCATTATTACGGGCGAAGTGGTGGGGCAACGCCCTATGTCACAACGCGCTGCCACATTGCCTGTGGTTGCCCGCGAATCGGGTGCGGAAGACTTACTGTTACGCCCGTTATGCGCCCACAATTTACAGCCTAGCAAGCCAGAACGCGAAGGCTGGGTAGATCGGGAAAAACTCTTCGGTTTCAGCGGACGCAGCCGCAAACCACAATTCGCCCTCGCTGCCCAATGGGGGATCGAAGAATACGCCCAACCTGCGGGCGGTTGCTGTTTCTTGACCGATGCCAACTACACACACAAGTTAAAAGATTTGTGGGCGCATCGCCCGAGCCGCGATTACGAGCTGGATGACATTATGCTGTTAAAAATCGGGCGGCATTTACGTCCACGTCCGAATTTTAAAATGATTATCTCGCGTGAAGAGGGCGAAACCAACTTTCTGGAAGGTTACAAAAGCCAGTTTATTTGGATTAAAACTGCCAGCCATGCAGGCCCATTAGCTATTTTGGATGGCAAAGACATTAGCGACGATGACATTACCTTAGCCGCACAAATCGCTGCTAAATTCAGCAAAGGTAAGAGCGAGCCACAAGTGGTTTGTAAGGTGGCTCGACCACAAGAAACTTTCCGCGAAATTACGGTTGCGCCGCTGCCAGAGGAAGTGCCGCCAACGTGGGTGTTGTAACCAGCGTGGATTGAGATGCGGTGTTGACCGTTGCTGTCGTGATAGCAGGCGGCGCGGTTTGCACCATCGTTTGCTTGATGCGCTGTTGGTAGGCCCGTTCAAAATCGTCGATTTCAGCAACAGGCCAACAGGTAATCACCATATTGACGAAGGTAATAACAATTAAGCCAAAGATTATTTTGTAGTCAAATGTTAGTTTCATAGGTACGTCAGTCTTGAGTATCAGTTAATTTTTATGATTGTGTGCAGAATATAAACAAACCATACTGAATCAGCTATGAACTCCCATTTTGGACACCATTCACACAGCACGAACCACGGTGCTTTGTTTCATTTAAAACCTACGAATGTCCACGATGCCTTTCATCCACACACAGCCCCTACCACAACCAAGGAGAAACTCACACCAGCGTGGCTATTACTCACTCGCTGGCAGTCACAGCCACCAACCCACCTTGATTGTTACAGCCCTTAGAACACAACCATTGTTTAAAAGTTTCGCTAAAATGACCTCACTTTGAATTGCCACGATATAGCTAGTAACGCACCATTAACCACAACGTTGACAGCTAAAAAACCATTGATTTCTCGCGCAAGACGGATGAAAAAACGGTGAATGGCATCTTTGCACTTGAATTTCCCCTTACTCCGTGCATCAAGATGTTTTACAATCGCCCCCTTACCGCAAATTGTTGCGTTTTCTTTGAGATTTGGACAAATGACTGACTTAACACTTTACCGGAATATCGGCATTTTCGCCCACGTTGACGCGGGCAAAACCACCACGACTGAGCGTATCCTCAAACTCACTGGCAAAATCCATAAGATCGGTGAAGTACACGAAGGCGAATCCACCATGGACTTCATGGAACAGGAAGCCGAGCGTGGTATTACAATCCAATCCGCAGCAACCACTGCGTTCTGGAAAGGTCATCGTTTTAACATTATCGACACCCCAGGGCACGTTGACTTCACCATCGAAGTTTACCGTTCACTGAAAGTTCTCGACGGCGGTATCGGCGTATTCTGTGGTTCAGGTGGTGTTGAACCGCAATCTGAAACCAACTGGCGTTATGCGAACGAATCCAAAGTTGCGCGTGTTATCTACGTCAACAAACTCGACCGTATCGGTGCGGACTTCTACCGCGTTGTCAACCAAGTCGAAGAAGTCTTGGGTGCTCGCCCTGTCGTCATGGCATTACCTATCGGTTACGAAGACACCTTCGTTGGCGTGGTTGACCTGTTGACCCGCCAAGCATGGGTATGGGATGAATCCGGCGACCCACTGAAATACACCATTCAAGACGTTCCTGCCGACATGGAAGCGAAAGTAGAAGAATGGCGTGAAAAACTCATCGAAACAGCCGTTGAGCAAGATGATGAGTTAATGGAAATGTACTTAGGCGGTGAAGAGCCAGCCATTGAAGACATTAAGCGTTGTATCCGCAAAGGTACTATCGCACTGGACTTCTTCCCAACCTTCCCTGGTTCTTCCTTCAAAAACAAGGGTGTACAGTTGGTACTGGACGGCGTAGTTGACTACCTGCCTAACCCAACCGAAGTCAACCCACAACCAGAAACCGACATCGAAGGCAACCCAACGGGTGAATTTGCGATTGTTGACCCAGAGCGTCCATTGCGTGCGCTGGTGTTCAAAATCATGGACGACCGTTTCGGTGCATTGAACTTCGTGCGTATTTACTCAGGTAAGTTGAAAAAAGGCGATACGCTGCTCAACACTTACACAGGCAAAACCGAACGCGTTGGTCGTATGGTGGAAATGCACGCTAACGACCGTACCGAGATCGAAGAAGCGCAAGCAGGCGACATTATCGCCCTGATCGGTTTGAAAAACGTGCAAACAGGTCACACCTTGGCTGACCCGAACAAACCCGCTACCTTAGAACCGATGGTATTCCCTGATCCGGTTATCTCCATCGCTATCGCACCGAAAGACAAAAGTTCTGCGGAAAAATTGGGTATGGCTCTGAACAAAATGATTCAGGAAGACCCATCATTCCGCGTTGAAACCGACCAAGAAACGGGCGAAACCATCCTCAAAGGCATGGGTGAGTTGCACTTAGACATTAAAGTCGACATCCTCAAGCGTACTCACAAAATCGAAGTTGTAGTTGGTAAACCGCAAGTAGCTTACCGTGAATCCATCACCCAGCGCGTGGAAGATGGCTACACCCACAAAAAGCAATCGGGTGGTTCTGGTCAATACGGTAAAATCGACTACACCATCGAACCAGGTGAACCAGGTACTGGCTACACGTTTGAATCCGTGGTCGTTGGTGGTTCTGTACCACGCGAATTCTGGCCTGCGATTGAAAAAGGCTTCCGCGAGAGCATGGGCAAAGGTCCATTAGCGGGCTACCCTGTGGTTGACGTAAAAGTCACCTTACGCGAAGGTGGATTCCACGCGGTTGACTCCTCAGCGATTGCATTTGAAATCGCAGCGAAAGGCGGCTACCGTCAAACCATGCCGAAAGCGGGCCCACAAATCCTTGAGCCAATCATGAAAGTGGACGTTTTCGTACCAGCGGATTACACAGGTGACGTTATCGGTGACTTGAACCGTCGTCGTGCCATGATCAAATCCCAAGACACTGCACCTATCGGCGTGCGCGTGAAAGCGGATGTACCACTGTCCGAAATGTTCGGTTACATCGGCGACCTGCGTACCATGACTTCCGGTCGTGGTCAGTTCTCTATGGAGTTCTCACACTACGCTCCATGCCCGAAAAACGTTTCTGATCAAGTTATCAAAGAAGCCATCGAACGCAAGAAAGCGGCAGACGCTGCGAAGTAATCGCTGTCCGATTCGGCATAAAAAATCCCCGCCTCGTGCGGGGATTTTTGTTTGGTAGACCTATAACGCTGCAAGCTTATGGTAGATAACGGCTACTGGCTTCATACGCCCCATCGCCATTGGCATCTAAATCCATCCACAAGACATTACTAACGGTATACAGCTTTAACTTGCTGCCATTCGCCCCCGCCATGACAACCTTACCCTGAGTCACCACGCCATTGTTCATCGCGTAAGGTTCGGAAGTGACCACCGTGACACAGCCATTTGTACCTTCGCACAATTTGCCCGTCACTGTCTCCTTGGTATTTTCGGTGGCGAAGGCTAAATCCACATCCAAAGATTGCGCACCTGTTGAGGTTTTACGCGTAATATTCGACACGCCTTGTTCCACGCCTGTGCTGGTGTCGTTACTGTAACGGAAGCTACCGCCAATTGTGTAAGTAACACTGCTAATGGTTTCGCTTAAAGTATTCGCCGCGAAGGTGAAATCCGTCACTTGACGCAGATTCATGTCAACCTTATTGATGGTGATACTACCTGTCCCATTTACCAACGCATCACCCGTATTGCATTGTGTGAAAGTCAGTTGTAACGTGCCCAAGTTAGTGGCATCGTCCAAACTGCCTGTCGCTTTGAGCGTACCGCCTGCTGTGCACTTTTGCTCCAAATCAATATTACGCGCTTGTGCATTGTTCAGTTGCGCATCGGTGATCGTGAGCAATGGTTGGTAAAAGTTTTTCAGGTGCAAAGGTGTAGCACTCGCGGAACTGTTGCGTGAGGCCATGCCCGCCTCGTCTGCCAACGTGTTCACGTCCAGCGCCGAGATTAGTAATGCTGAAACTAATGCTTTTTGATTGCTGGCACTAATCGCAGCGGATTCCTTATTCCCTGTGTAAGTTAGGGTATTACTGCTGCTGTTATTGGATGAGCTGGAAGAGCTACCACCGCCGCCACAAGCGGTAAACAATGAGAAAGAAGCCAGCATTAAGCCGGATACGAACAAGCCCTTGTTCATGATTGACTCCGAGATTATTTGGATTATTGTTGGAGACAACCTTACGGGATTTAAGCGGACAAATCCATCAAAATTATTGATGTAAGCATCCACCCCCCACAGCAATAGCGGAGACTGCTATACTGCCAAACCTACTCGCTACCCGTGATACGGAGACTTTATCCAATGCCCAACATTTTGATTACTGGTGCGAATCGTGGCATCGGTTTAGAACTCACCCGCCAATACGCCGCCGACGGATGGTCGGTATTCGCGTGTTGTCGCAGCCCTGAAAATGCTTACGATTTAAACAAACTCGCCGCCAAAGCCAAAGGCGCGATCCAACTTTGCGTTTTGGACGTAACCAATGCCACCCAACGCACCGCACTCGCTGCGCAATTACACGGTATCCCAGTGGATATTCTGCTGAATAGTGCAGGTATTTTTAAAAGTTGGGACAACCAAGCCTTTGGGCAAACCGACGCGCAAGAATGGGCAGAGGTGTTTCAAACCAATGTCATTGCCCCTATGCAAATGATGGAAACCTTCGCCGCCAATGTCGCCTTAAGCGAGCGCAAAATCATTGCCAACATGAGCAGTCGCATGGGAAGCATTGCCGACAATGCCTCTGGTGGATTTTATGTGTACCGCTCCAGTAAAGCCGCATTGAACATGGTCACGATGTCGGCAGCACGGGATTTAGCCACACAAGGCATTAGCGTGGTGGCATTACACCCTGGTTGGGTACGCACCGACATGGGTGGCGAAAATGGCGAATTATCGGTAGAAGAATCCGCTACCCAATTGCGCCGCAACCTCGCCAACCTGAGCATGGCGGACAGTGGACGTTTTATTGACATTACAGGCGAAACATTACCGTGGTAACAGGACAAATCCTTCTCAAAAATGGGCGTGATAAAAACGTTCGGGCGCATCATCCTTGGGTCTTTTCCGGCGCGGTGGATAAGGTCAAAGGCAAACTGCAAGCGGGCGACACGGTGGAAGTTCGCGCTGCCAATGGCGATTGCCTCGGCGTGGGTGCGTGGTCGCCGGAGTCGCAAATCCAAGTGCGGATGTGGGCATTCACCGCCACCAGCATTGACCGCACCTTTTTCCGCGAGCGTGTCGCACAAGCACTGGCTTACCGCGAGCATTTGGGGATCACGACGCGGAATACGGGGTATCGCTTGATTAATGCCGAATCCGACGGCTTACCCGGCGTGGTGGTGGATGTGTTCGGCGATTGGTTAATCCTGCAAGCCTTAACCACAGGCGCGGAAGCGTGGAAACACATCATTGCCGAAGTCATGCTGGAAGTGATTCCCACCGCCAAAGGCGTGTACGAACGTTCCGATGTGGACGTGCGCAAAAAAGAAGGCTTGGCAAGCAGCGTTGGCGCACTGCAAGGCGACACGCCACCCGCGTTCATCGACATTACGGAAGAAGGTCGCCATTACCGCGTTGACGTGCTCAATGGGCACAAAACGGGCTTTTACCTCGACCAGCGCGACAATCGCAGCGTGTTACAGCACTACGCCGCTGGCAAAACCGTCTTAAACTGCTTTTCCTATACGGGTGGCTTTTCCATCGCGGCTTTACACGGCGGGGCGGAACGTGCCATCAATATCGACGCATCCCAACCCGCGTTAGACATTGCCGCGCAAACCGCCACGCTGAACGGCTTTGCCCCCGAACGCATGGAAAATGTCTGCGGCGACGTATTCAAACTGCTGCGCGATTACCGCAATGAAGGGCGACAATTCGACATCGTAGTGCTCGACCCGCCCAAATTCGCCGAAAACCGTAATCAACTCGAAAAAGCCGCACGCGGTTACAAAGACATAAACCTACTCGGCTTCAAACTGCTCAAACCCAATGGCTTATTGTTTACCTATTCCTGCTCTGGGTTAATGGAAAGCAACCTGTTCCAGAAAATTGTCGCCGATGCCGCCGTCGACGCAGGTTGTGACGCACGCATCTTGCGCAAACTCGACCAAGCCACCGACCACCCCACGCGCTTGGCATTCCCCGAAGGCTATTACCTCAAAGGCTTAGTATGTCAGAAGTAAAAAATCCATTATGGAAGGACAGCTATGCTTAAGTCGATTGCACTTAACAACTTTAAGAGCTACCAACAGGCAACTCTAGTATTAGGATCACTGACAGTATTCATTGGTGCGAATGCTTCGGGCAAAAGCAATGCGATTGAAGGGCTACGCTTATTATCGTGGCTGGCACAAGGCAATAAACTGAATAACTTACCTGCTAATATGCAGCAAGTAAGTTCATTGTGTCGTGGACGCATTCAAAATCTAGGTTATCAAAATAATGTGAGTTTTAGTTTAAGTTGCACCACGGATGCTGATTGGGATCATCTGTCGCTAACCCTCTCACTGCGCGAAAATGAGTTGCACATTACCGCCGAAAAACTTTTTAGATCAGAAGATGAAGACAAGCCTCTTTATCACATTATTTACCCATCATCTGGCATTAATACCGATGTCAAAGTGGCTTACAATAATTTCAAACAAGGTAAAAAACCACAAATCACTTGTACGGATCAAATGGCTATTTTTACACAATTAGATAGCCCTGCCAATTTCACAGAAAAAGCACAACAAACCATTCCAGATATTGTTAGTGACTATCAAAAGCTATTAGGCAATATTTTATTCCTTGACCCTATTCCCGCTAAAATGCGGGACTATTGCTTCACAACGGATAAATATTTACAAGGTGATGGAAAAAATCTTTCCAGTGTTTTGTATCACTTATGGGGAAATGACCGAGCAGCTAATCAAGCACCCTACAATCATCAACGCCAAACGATTTTAGCCTTTATCCAAAGCCTACCCGAACAAGATATTGCAACCCTTGGCTTTTTAACTGGGCCGCGTGGTGAAGTCATGCTGGAATTGGTTGAAACTTTTGGTGGACAAGAACGCCGCTATGATGCCTCCTTATTATCCGATGGCACATTGCGCGTTTTAGCCATTGCAGCAGCCATGTTATCTGCAACCAAAGGTAGTCTGGTGGTTATTGAGGAAATCGACAATGGTGTACACCCCAGCCGAGCCAAACATTTATTAGAACAAATACAAACCGTTGCCAAACAACGCTCTTTACGCGTTTTACTGTCAACGCATAATCCTGCCCTGTTAGACGCATTACCCGATTCCGCATTACCGGATGTTTTATTCTGTTATCGTGATGTCCAAAACGGTTCAAGCCGTATTGTGCGGTTACAAGACACACCCGACTACCCTGAATTAATTGCCCAAGGTTCATTGGGGCATTTGATGACTTCTGGCGTGTTAGAACGCTTTATTAAATTTCACC
Organism: uncultured Thiothrix sp.; assembly: GCA_964617055.1. Taxonomy (GTDB): domain Bacteria; phylum Pseudomonadota; class Gammaproteobacteria; order Thiotrichales; family Thiotrichaceae; genus Thiothrix. The sequence continues at coordinate 616 of CAZTUZ010000080.1, read as the reverse complement.
CTAGCCCTGAAGAAAAACAGCAAAAAGCGTTAGCTTGGTTGGAACAAATGCGCCAATTAACCGTGGAGCATGATTAATGTCCTCCATTGTCCTCATTGACACATCGGTTTTTCTCAATGTATTAAATATTTCAGGTTACGCTCAACACCGACATAGTGTATTGGATCAGTTCGCCCAACACATTAAACAAAATGACTGGCTGTTTTTGCCAACGGCAACCATCTGGGAAACAGGCAACCATATTGCTAAAATTCGTGATGGCAATGTGCGTCGTCAATATGCGCAACTGTTCATTCAAGAAGTGAGCAAAGCCCTGATTGGAGAAAAGCCCTATACCGTCACTGAATTTCCATCCAGAGAAGAGTTTCAGTCATGGTTGGCAACATTTCCTGATACCATTATATGCACCAGTGCAAAACGTGGTAATGGTGAAGGCACTAGTTTAAGTGATCATTCAATCATTAAAGAATGGGAAAAACTATGTAAACGCCACCCCATGAGTCGCGTATTGATATGGTCGATAGACGCTGATCAAACTGCTTATGACCATCACCCTTAGAGATGAAAGTTATTAAGAGTGAAACTGACAACCAAACACACAAAAAAAGACAATTGG
>CAZTUZ010000079.1:0-11607 GCA_964617055.1 uncultured Thiothrix sp. | reverse complement strand
AATTCAAAGCGAATCTTTTTTTGATGCCAGACGATTATCTTCCTTAATTAGAAAAAATATCTTGACACAGTTTGATCAGATAGTTCGTGAATCACAATACGCTGGGCAAGTTGAGGTGGCGGCATGGGGAGCAAATACAATGCGTAGTGAGTTCTCCTTCTTAACGGGTATTCCAAACGAGAGTTTAGGGTTACACCAATATAATCCATATCAATATTTACCTATTGCCCAATTGCCTTCTTTATTAAAAAAGTTGAAGTCGTTGGGCTATCGCTGCGTCGCTTTACATCCTTATCCAGCAGGGTTTTTCCAGCGTGATCGTGTGTTCGAAGCCTTTGGTTTCGATGAGTTTTGGGATTTAGCTGCTTTCGTTGATACTCCTAAAAGTAAGAGCAGTCCGTATACTGACGATTTGGTAGTTGCAGATAAAATGTTAAGCATTTTAGAGCTGCATCAACAACAATACCCTGAGCAGCCGTTATTTTTGTTCACTATTACGATGGAAAATCATGGGCCGTTGCATTTAGAATCTGTAACAATAAACGAGATTCAGCAGTTTTTTGAACAGCCAGTGTGTGAGAAAGTTGATGATTTGGCAGTTTATTTGCGTCATTTGCAGAATGCAGATGCGATGTTTGCGAAGTTGACTAGGACTCTAAAACAACAAGAGTCGCCTACGGTTGTGTGTTGTTATGGTGATCATGTACCGAGTATGCCGGATGTTTATCAGGCTGTGAGTTATCAAAATGCCAATACGGATTATTTTATTTGGCATTCTAAACAATGCAATGCCACTTCTATCTATCAGAATGTCAATATTGCTGCTTTGAGTACATTGCTACTAGAAGTCGTATTTTCACAACCATTGGTTAAGAATGATAGCCATCCGTAATGCTAGGATTCAAGACGCAAATAGTGTGCCGGAACTCATGTTAAGTTCTGGTGCGGAACTCTACCATTTTATTTACTCAACCAAGCAATATAAGGCCTTGGATTATATTCGCTATGAGTTTAAGTCAGGTCGCGGCTTTTGCGGTTATCAAAATACAACGGTATTGGTTAGTAATGAACAAGTCATTGGTGTTGGTTGCTTTTATGATCGGAAAGTTTATTGGCGATTGTTTTTAGAAACAATTGTTAATATGTTAATGTTTTATGGGGTAATTCAAGTTTGGCGAGTGTTTTTGCGTTCTGATTATGTGGTTAGACACATAATCAAGAAGCCTAAACAACGAGAGTTATATTTGATGAATTTCGCAATTCATCCTTTTTTTCAGCGGCAAGGTTTTGCTGGTCAGTTTTTGGGTGCAAAAATTCAAGAAGCAGAAGAACGAGGGTATCAATTATTTGGTCTGGATGTGGCAGCCGATAATTTACCCGCTGAGCGATTGTATGTCCGGCATGGTTTGCAATGTGTGGCAGTTAAGTCATTTAACTGGTTCAATAAAGGCATAGCGATTGCGGCAAGTAAAAAAATGGAGCTTGTTTTGGTATCACCATCGCCATAAAACAAGCTCAGAAGCAATGGTTATTTGCGTAGCCATTTTCCCAATAATTTAGCAGTGGTTTTTAACTGCTCCTGTGTATGCGCACTGCTGATAAAGAAACGTAAACGAGCTAATCCTTCTTCTACAGCAGGGTAAAAAATTGGTTGTACATTAATGCCTTGAGTGAAAAGGTAATTAGATGCCATGCCTGTTTTTGCTGAGCTTCCAATAATCGCGGGAATTACTGATAATCCAGCACTATAACCCGTATTAATGCCTTCGTGTTGACAGGCTTCTAGGAAAAACTTCCCATTCTTATGTAGCTGTTGTACACGTTCTGGTTCAGCGTGCATGGTTTGTAAGGCGGTTAATGAGGCAGCAGCTAAAGGTGGTGCTAAGCCAACACTGTATAGAAAACCAGGTGCTGAGTATTTTAAGTGTTCGACCAATGCTTTTTCACCTGCAATATAACCACCGCATCCTGCTAAGGTTTTACTGAGCGTACCCATCCATATATCGACATCTTTACCATTAACGCCAAAGTGTTCATGAATGCCTTTGCCTGTTTTGCCTAGAACGCCCAGTGAATGTGCTTCATCCACCATAAGAAACGCTTTATGGCGACGTTTTATATCAATAAAACGGGGTAGATCAGGATAATCACCATCCATGCTGTAAATGCCTTCGATGACAATTAAGACCCGTTCAAATTCTTTACGGTTAGCTGTGAGTAATTCATCTAGTGCTTGCCAGTCATTGTGTGCAAATGGCATTCGTTTCGCGCCAGAAAGCTGAATACCCTGTAATACACTGTTATGGATTAAAGCATCATGTAAAATTAGGTCGTTTTTTCCAAACAAGTAACCAATCGTTGTGACATTCGTGGCATGACCACTGACAAAAACAATGCAGTCGTCAACCCCATAGTTATGGGCGAGTGCCTGTTCTAATTCGCGTTGAATAGGGCGTTCCCCAGCGACAGGGCGACTCGCAGAAACCGATGTGCCGTATTGTTCAATGGCTTGTTTAGCTGCCGCACTAATAGCAGGATGCCCATTCAGGTTTAAATAATTGTAGTTGGCAAAATTAATGTAGGTTTTGCCCGCAATATCCGCTGTATTATTCGCAATTCCTGTGTGCAATTTAAAGAAAGGGCTGCCAATACCCATTTGTTTACTTGCAGCTTGCATTCCTTTTATCATTTGATAGCCTGCAAAGCGATCAAATCGATAAAACTCTTCAGGGATTGTATTGTTACGCATGACTGGCGGTTTAGCAGGCTCTGTTGTTGTTTTTGCAGACTGCTGCTGATGACGCTCAATCATTTCTTTGGCTAGTCGTTCTTTCATTCGGTCACTTAAACCAAATAAAGTATTAACAGTTGGTATACTCACGCGGACACATCCCTTCAAAAATATCAACCCAACTAACCAGTGAGTTGGGTTGCTAATTGTTCGATTTGTTCAGTGGACATGGTTTGTCCATGTTTAGCGGCTGTTTCAGTAATAAGTGTTTGTACAGAGGTTGCTATTTCTGCATCACTGCTCAGGATTTGATTACTGATTCGTTCTGCAATTTTATTAATGGTTGTACCTTCGGTTAATGCCATGACAGGCAGGCGTACCCCGAATTTTTCTTCAACGGCAAGGATTAATTCCATTCCCATTAATGAGTCCATGCCTAACTCGAAAATGGATTTATCGGCTGCTAGTTTTTCAGTGGAAAGTCGCAGGATTTTGGCGATTTCTTCCGTTAATTGCGTTGCAATTAGGGCTTGTGCTTCGGCACTACTCATGCTCTTGAGCAGTGCTAGTAAGTCGCCACCTTGTTCACCGCTAGTGCTGCTATTGGCAATTTGATGCTGCTGTTCGCGGTATTTAGGAGCGCGAGCGGCAGGCATGACGCGCTGAATGGTTTTCCAGTCAAATTCGAGAATAGCGCGTCCATTAGTTTGGCTTTGTATCAGTTTACCGAGCATTTGCAAGGCGCGTGCAGCGGTCAATGCTGAACCACCTAAACGGGATTGCAATGCATCTTTCACTTCTTGATTGCGGGTTAGATAGCCTGCATCGGCAATTGCACCCCATGCGGCAAAAGCAGCAGGTAAACCAAGTCGACGACGGTATTCGACCAAGGATTCGAGGTACACATTCGCGGCAACGTAGTTAGCTTGTCCGGGGTTGCCTAAATAGGTGGTAGCAGAGGAATACATCACGAAGAAATCCAAATGGAGGTCTTGGCTAAGGTGATGCAGATTCCATGCCCCCGCGACCTTTGGGGCTAATACTTGGCGAAACCGTTCGGGGGTTAAATTGCGAACAATGCCATCATCCAACACCATCGCCGCATGAATAATGCCGCGTATTGGCGGTAATGTTTGTTGTGCATTCTTGAGCATGGTTTGCAACGCCTCTAAATCGGTGACATCACAAGCGTAAGTTTGAATGTTTACCCCTTGTGCTTGTAAGGCTTGGAGGGTGCTTGCGGTATCTACCGTAGCGCGACCTGTGCGGCTGAGTAAGATCAGCGAGGTCGCACCGCATTCAACCAGCCAACGCGCTGTAGCCATACCAAAGCCGCTCAAACCACCTGTGATTACATACGTTGCATGTTTGGGTAAGCACAATGCGTTGTTAGAGGTAGGAAAGGTAGGTCGCGGTGTTTCTTCAGCAAATGACACGACGACTTTGCCGATTTGCCGTGATTGCTGCATGTAACGGAATGCTTCCACCATGCGGCTAGGGCTAAACACGCGATAAGGCAGCGGACGTAATACACCTGCACGGAACAATGCCAACATGTCTTGAAATAAACGTTTTGCTAATGCAGGACGCTCGATAAGTAGTTGATCCGCATCAATCCCAAAGTAGCTGATATTATTGCGGAAAGGTCGTAGACCGATTTTACTGTTTTCGTAGAAATCACGTTTACCCAATTCCAAAAAACGCCCAAACGGTTTGAGGATGTTCAGATTGCGGTTAATCGCTTCACCAGAAATGGAATTGAGTACCACGTCCACGCCTGTACCATTGGTGAGGGCGAGAATATCGTCTGCGAATTTGAGGCTACGCGAATCCAGTACATGATGCGCCCCTGCTAGTTTCACGAAGGCGCGTTTTTCATCCGTACCTGCGGTGGCGAATACTTCCGCGCCACGATACCGAGCAAATTGGATAGCCGCCAAACCTACACCGCCTGATGCACCGTGGATCAGTACCTTTTCTCCTGCTTCGAGTTGTGCGAGGTGGTGCAGCGCGTAATACACGGTAAAGAAGGTAGCTGGAATCGTAGCGGCGGCTTCGTCAGTCCATTCAGCAGGTTTGTGCGTTACGGCAGTGGTACGGGTAATCACGCGGGTACTAAAACACGCAGGTGCAAAACCCATTACTGCATCGCCAACCGCAAAATCTTGTACCGCGCTGCCAATTCGGGTGACGCGCCCAGCGAGTTCCATGCCCAATGACGCACCAGCGAAACCGTTTTCCACCGCTTCATCAGATAATAGCCCCATTGCGTACATGACATCGCGGAAGTTCAAGCCCGCTGCCAGCGGTCGAATTTCGATTTCATCCGCTTGCAGGGTTTGTTCGGGTAAAGCTCGCCAATACAGGTTCTTCAACAAGCCGGGGCTGGTGAAATCCAAGGCAACAGCGGGCGTGGTTGTAAGCTCTGTGTTTGGTAATGGTGATTGCTGCATTCGCAAACCGTAACGGTAGTCAGCACCCAGTAAAATTTCGTCTTCACCATCGGCGTGTAACAGTTCTTGGCACAATAATGTGGTGCTAGCAGCATTCAATTCGGTCTGCAAGTCGATCAAAACTGGATTAAGGTCAGGATGCTCATTCATTAACACCCGACCCATACCCCATAAGGGAGCTTGTGCTGGGTTTGCGATGGCTGTTGTTTGTGCCAAAGGCATCGCGCCCGCCGTAATTAGCCACAATTTTGGGCGTGTTTCGGCGGGTAACTGATCCAAGCGTTGCACCAATGCCAATGTGCTGATGCAGCGAGCGTCTTGATTGGCTAACAAATCCGTTGTGGTATTGGGAATCTCGCTGTTCAATCCCGCCAATTGCACAATGTGTTGATAAGTTTGTTGTTGCAATGCCGTGGTCAGCGTTGCAGGGGTGGCGATTTGCACATTTTGCCCGTCGCCTTGCAACGCCATTTGTAACGCTTGAGCAAAGCTGGCACTGTGGTGCGGTGCTGTATCAGCCAGCAATAGCCACCGTGCTACGGGGCTGGTGATTGTAGCTGTTTGAGTCGACTTTGCCACAGGTGCTGCGAATAAGCACACGCCCGTTTGCAACCATGAAGCAGGTTCAAAGTAGGTGGTAACGGCTGCATAACCTGCCTCCGTGAATAACGCCTGCCATTGCTGTGGGGATAATTGGCAGGGGATGCCAGTATTGGCAGCCGTCGGCAACCACCAATCCGCAGCTAGGCCAGCGGTTAAGACATTAAAGCGTTCAGCCTGCGGTTCAATCGCCAATAGTAAACCGCCTTGCGCGGTGGCGAGGTTCTTCAAACGCACCAAACTGTGTGGCATGTCTTCCAAACGGTGCAGCACATTATTCAGCAAGATCAAGTCAAATTCTTGGGTGAGTAGTTGCTGATAAGTTTCTCCGCTAATGTCGCGGTTTAGCGTTACGCTGGAAAAATGCGTGTATTCTTCCAAAGCTTCCGCCATCCAACTGCTGTGCGCAGCATCTAAATCGGCGAAGTAATAATCGCATTGCAATGTGGGTAATTGTGGCACTAACAGCCGTGCCAACGCGCCATTGGCATGGCTGATTTCTAAAATGCGTAGGCGACGCGGTTGTGGCAATGCACTAGCCCATTGCTGAACAAGATGCTGTACGGCTTGGTTCATTGCCCGATAAGTTGGTGCGGAATCTTGGAAATGCTCATTAATGCTGCTTTTGGCAGGGTGGAGCAAGGTTTCAACCGCTATTTCTCCGCGTAAAACCGCTGCGAGGTTTTCTCCACAGCCCCCTAACAACACCAGTTCGGGTAAATACGCGGCAGAATCGCCCAATATCGCTAACCAAATGTCGCTGGCGGTGGGTAAATCCGGTTCTGGGTTGAGCTGCCAAACGCCATCCACTTGTGTTGCCAACCCGTCTTTTTCCAACATGGCAAACAAGTGTTCGACTAATGGACGGAAGCTGTGGGCGATTTGTTGTGTTTCAAACAGTGTGGCAATGTCACAACCATATGGAAACGTGGCCATGAGTTCGCGGAACGCTTGCCACACAAAACAGCTTGCCATGACATCAAACAGTGGCTGAATATGTTGGAAATGGCGTTCACGTTGCAATTGGGCTTCGTGCGCTTGCAAGTAAACCGTGGTTTTTGCTAGTAAAGCAGGCAGGTCAAAGTGTATTGGTTGTAATGGGGTGTGCGTTTGCGGCAATGGAATGGGGGTAAATGCATAGGTTGGAATATCACCGTGGCGATTACGCCCTAATTGCACACCACGGAAACGGCAATTTTCCAGCTCAACCAAACAATGGCCTTGCGCATCCAATACTGAAAAGTCTGCTACTACTGATCGTGCACTGTGCTTACGAATCTGAACGTGAATGTAATGCGGATAGGAGGAATCTGTCGCCTCTGTTGCATAGTAATGCAATTTCCCTACTTGGATCGGGATTAACGCTGCTTGCGTACCTGAACGTAGTTCGGCATGGAAAATGTCCACCAACGTTTGGAAACCTGAATCCAACACGGTCGGATGCAAATAATGTTCGGTTAATTGCTGGCTAACGCTGTCTGGCTGTTGCGATGGATGGCGTAGTTGCGCCAATGCTGATTGCGTATTTGTCCAGACTTGGGTTATGCCTTGAAAAGCGTTTTGGTAGGTCAAACCCACTTGTGCGGTGAATGCATAATGTTCATCAGCCGTGAAAACTTGTGCCGCAGAGCGTTGCAGGTCTGCAATAGCTACCGCAGTGGGGCGCGTTTTAAATGTTGTGCCAAGTAAACGCCCGACCACATTGAGCGTCCACGGGTTGTCGCTGAGGCGGTCACGGCTGGTAATACTAAAACTGCCGTCTGCTGGTAATAGTGTAAAACGCACGGTTTTTGCGGTTTCACCATCCAATACAATGGGGGCGCGAATTTCTAAGTTTTCAATCACATGGCTATTATGCCTAAACCATTGCACCGAAGCGGCTAATGCCATTTCCACATAAGCAGCGGCAGGCACGACGGCAACACCGTCAACAATGTGATCCGCAAGGTAGGTGGGGATGTGGGTATCAAGCTGATTTTCCCAACCTGCTTCCACCTCACTCAAACGATAACCCAATAGTGGATGTTCACGTTTACGCCCGACAAGGTTGTAACCTTCGCTGGTGATAGGAAGCCAATAATGCTCACGTTGCCACGGATACATCGGCAAGGCGTAATAGGGAAGCGGTTTTGCAAAATAGCGCGTTAAATCCAACTCGCAACCTGCTAATACCGCACCAAATGCTGCTTTGTACAGGTAATCGGTGTTTTCGTCTTGGCGGCGAATGGTATTTAATAATACGCCTTTGACTTTCGCCGTTTGTAAGCATTCATTGACGTAACTGCGCAAAATCGGGTGCGGACCGACTTCGATAAAGACCCGTTCGCCATGTGCAATAAGTTGCTGTACAGCATCATTAAAACGCACGGGTTCACGGATGTTATGCCACCAATAATCGGCATTCAGTGCTGTTCCTGCTAAATAATCACCTGTCACGGTGGAAACAAACGCGGTTTGCGTCGTTGCGCAAGGTGTTAGAGCAGCTAACGTTGTACAAATATCGGCTTGTAGGTTATCCATGTAACGGCTGTGGAAAGCGTAATCCAAATCCAACAAGCGATAGAAAATGCCGCGTGAACCTAGGATTTCGCCAATGTGTTGCAAAGCGGTTAATTCGCCTGACAACGTAACCGCATTGGGGCTATTGATACCCGCGATTTCCACACAGTCGGTTAAGGCTAATTCTTGTAAAAGTGTCGTCGTCGCTTCCGCGCTTAAGGATATGGCTGCCATCCTGCCGTTAAAGCGGGTGGTGCTTTGGGCGCGGCTACGTTCAAAAATCACCTGTACGGCTTGTGCCAATGTTAAAGCTCCGCACGCCCACGCCGCTGCGACTTCGCCAACGCTATGCCCGACCACAGCGGCAGCTTGAAGCCCTGCATCGCGTAACACGCTGACTACGCCGACTTGGAACGCAAATAACACAGGCTGAGCGATTTCGGTTAAATTTAATGCCGTTTCTGCTGCGTGAGTGGTAAAGGCATGGCGTAAAGGGTAATCCGTATAGGCGGCGAATAGAGTCGCCACTTCACAGACTGCTTCGCGGAAAATACGATTATTAGCGAATAAAGTGACACCCATGCCTGTCCACTGCGAACCATTGCCCGAAAATACCAAAACAGGGCGTAAGGGTTGCGTCGTTTCCACGGCTAAACGCGGAGCTTTCGCAATGCCGACCGCTGCTTCTTCAGTATCGGCAAAGACTTGTAATGCTGTGCTGATTTTATCGAGGCTATCATAACCGTACACGATTACGCCGTGTTCTAGGGCTTGGCGGCGGGTAAACGCATTCCATGCAATCGTTGGGTAAGCGTCGGAGGGCTGCGTATCTAACCATGCCGCATACTGCAAGGCTTGTGCCGATAGTGCGGCGGGCGTATGCGCAGATAAATACAGCGGTGGCCAAACGGTTTGCGCATTTTTCGTATTTAACGTTTGGGGCGTTGAATAAGTTGTTTTATAGCTTTCTAATAAAACGTGCGCATTTGCACCACCGAAACCAAAGGAATTAACCCCCATCCATAGTAACTGACTGTTAGGAATTTCCAATGGTGTGAATTGTGTAATAACCTTGAGATTTAATCCCTGAAAGTCAATATTGGGGTTTAATGTCTTAATATGTAAAGACGGTGGTAATGCCCGATTTTTTAGACATAAAACGGTTTTGAATAATCCCGCCATGCCGGATGCGGTTTCTAAATGCCCGACATTGGTTTTTGCCGAACCAATTGGCAGGGGATTATCACGACGACGGGCTTTGCCAATTATCTCACCTAAGGCTTTGGTTTCGAGTGGGTCACCGACCGCAGTACCTGTACCATGAGCTTCGATATAGCTGATGCAGTTGAGATCAATACCTGCTTGGCTATAAATACGATTTAATAATTGCCCTTGTTGTTCAGGGCTAGGGACTGTCATACTGTGAGTGTGACCGTCGCAATTAATACCCGTGGCAACAATAACCGCATGAATCGGGTCGCCATCGCGTTCGGCTTGTTCTAATGGTTTTAAAAATAGAATGCCAGCACCTTCGGCACGCACATAGCCATCGCCGTTGGCATCAAAAGTCTGGCAGCGTCCGTTCGGTGAAAGCATGGATGCCTTAGAAAAGCCAACAAAACCAAACGGGTGCATGAGCATATTAATGCCTCCCGTAATGGCTATGTCGGATTCACCACTCCAAATGCTTTGACAGGCTTGGTGAACCGCGACCAGCGATGAGGAACAAGCCGTGTCCACCGAAACACTAGGGCCACGGAAGTCAAACCAATAAGAAATGCGATTCGAGACAATGCTGAGCGTACCGCCAGTCATGGAATAAGCGTCAATTGAACTGGGGTCATCAATGCGGCGTTGTGCGTAATCTGTACCTGCTGCTCCAATATAAACTGCACAATTTGCGCCTGCGAGTTTAGCGGGAACTTGCCCACCATTTTCTAAGGCTTCCCATGTTAATTCCAGCAGCAAGCGTTGTTGGGGATCCATGTGTTCGGCTTCGCGCCGCGAAATACCAAAAAACGTCGCATCAAATTGGTCAATGTGGGAAAGTACACCCGCAGCGAATGTATAACTTTTTCCTGACTCTTTTTTATTGGGGTGGTGATAGAAGTTTTTGCCCCAGCGATCTTCTGGAATTTCGGTGACAACATCTTTGCCGGATTTGAGTATTTCCCAATACGCTTCTAATGAATTTGCATCGCCGGGAAAACGGCAGGCCATACCGACGATAGCAATTTTGCTAGATTTTATTGTCATTCCTAGAGCATCTCTCAAATAGACGGATAGAATACTTAATAGCTAAAGCAAAAAACTAGTCGCTTTTACTAGCGAAACAGAAAATTAAGTAGTGTTTTAAGCATAGTTAAGGGCGTTGTTCTTGTCGATTCTATGCAAAAAAGTGATAAATAGAATGTGATCTAGCCCACAGTTTTGGCTAATTTGTGCAAAACATGGCTGACTGCCACCATTGCGAAACTAGCGGTGACTGTCATGACTGAGCCTATACCTCCGGCACAACTCAAATCGCAGGCAGGGCCATTTTCTGGCAGGATCATCGGTTCTTCTGACCACACAGCAGGAATATCAAAGCGACGTTTGGGATTCTGGCTAAAGTGATAATGCTGGCGTAACTCTTTGCGTACTCGTGCTAGTAGCCGATCTTGTAGGGTACGGCTTAAATCGGATAAGTGAATTTTGGTTGGGTCTTGTTGCCCGCCTGCACCACCGAGCATGATTAAGCGAATTTTATGGCGTTTGCAATGTGCGGCTAAAGCGGCCTTTGTGCGGAAATTATCAATGCAATCGATGACATAATGGAATTGAGGGGTAATCAGTTCGGCGAGATTGTCTTTTTCGACGAAATCTTCGATGACCTGAATGTGACACTGTGGGTTGATTTCTAAGCAACGTTCTTTTAACACGTCGACTTTAGCACGCCCAATGGTGGAAGTTAGTGCGGGTAATTGGCGATTAATATTGGATTCCGCCACATTATCCAAGTCTATCAGGGTGAGTTTACCGATGCCACTGCGAGCGAGTGCCTCGACTGCCCAAGAACCCACGCCACCGACACCAATGACGCAAACGTGCGCTTGAGTGAAGCGGGCAAATGCCGCTTCACCGTAAACGCGGATGATGCCACCGAAACGGCGGCTAACATCCATGTTGTTTAGAGTGTTATCTGTCGTCATTACGCTGCGTAGGGATGACGCAAGATAATGGTTTGGTCGCGGTCTGGCCCTGTCGAAATAATATCGATAGGTGTTTCCACCACTTCCTCCAAACGTTTTAGGTACGCTTTAGCATTGGCTGGCAATGCCTCGT
>CAZTUZ010000078.1:0-11640 GCA_964617055.1 uncultured Thiothrix sp. | reverse complement strand
CTTAGAGCTTGGTCAACTCTGGTACAACATCCAAGCGCAAGAAGAACAGTTTTTCCTTCGTGAAACACTGAAATATCCCAACATAACTGCAACTGACCCACGCGACGCAATCAACCAATGTAGTAATTTCGTATTACCTCACCCAAAAGGTTGGTTTGTCGTCCAGCACTACTCCTACGCAACCCCGTCCGAAATCGCTTAGCGAATCATCGAAAAAACCGAACGTTGCTCGAATTGGTGCGATGTTCGGTTTCTTTTTGCCCACGATCCACGCACAACTCACAAAAGCGCAATTGCAACCACCTGCAACCAACATGCACGAAATGAACATACTAAGCACGTTGCATCAGTGCAATGTTCACCCCTCAAACCTGCATTACAGCAAGCTTTCAGGGCTATCCATGAATGTAATGAACGTTGTTCCGGTCTATTTAAGAATAATAAAGAAAAAAGAATCTTTTTATTACAGTGCTGGCGCGATCTGAATAAAAGTAAAGGCTTGCGGATATTTAAAAGATACAAAGAACCTGTTAAGATAGCGTGATCTAATCAGTACAGAGGTGACTAACGTGCATTACTCAATTCAGGAACTCGCAGAACTCAAAAAAGCCATAAAGCCAACACAGCAAGCCCAAATCCCCATGCCAGCCATCCCTAAAACTTGCATTAGATACAGACGAATGCAATAGCATCCTTGCAGCGATCACAAGCTGGCGTGCGTCACGCTTACCAATATGGGCTAAAGATGCTGTGCTAGATCGTGCTAAACCAGTAGACCTAATAAAGCGTGGCGATAGGAGGGAGCATGAGGGATTTCTAAGCCTTCCTGTGGAGATGTTAAAAAAAGTTAATCAGCCAACCCCAGTCCCAATCACAGACATCAAACCCCACTACCGCAAGCCGGGAATGAAATACGCCATGACCGTAAACGGCATTAACCATTATTGGTCAGGAAGAGGACGTATGCCAAAAGCATTTAATGATTACGTTTACGACCACAACAATGGCGTAATGATAAGTTACAACGAGCGCGAAGAATTTTTTAAACGTTTTTTAATTGAGGAAAATGAACAATGATCCCATCCCCAGAAAACCTAACCGCATTGAGATTCAGCCTAGGCAAAACCCAAGGCGAAATGGCAGACCTATGCGGTTATCCTTGGACTAACAATAAAATCAACGGCGAAACAAAACCAATGCCAGCCTCTGCGTACTGGCGCAAACTGACATCAACCGAAAAACACCAACGCCAAATGTCACACGAAGCATTTTTTCACCTTGCGGCTCATTTAGCATTGCCGACCGCGTGCGCCGAAATAGACAAGCTAATAGCAGCCGGATCACACCCATTTACGTCAATGTTGACGAGTGGCGAACATTCGGCATTATCGCGCATTTACAAAAACCAGAGTCAACAACTGGTTTTCTATGCATTCGCCCACGCTTATCTATCCGCAAAAGACATCATAAAAATTGCAAAAAAAATGCAGGAAATATGCAAAATGACCGCTTGACAATAAGGTTCTGTGAACCTTATTATATACCACATGGAAGGTAATAAAGCCTTCCACTAATTTGAGCGTGAGGTAGAAATATGTTTACTCGATCTGAAAAAAAACCGCCAGTTTTCCTAGATATCTTGCTTTTTTATGTATCTGACAGTGGCGAAAAAAAGGCGGCAGTAGGTTTTTATTCAAATGGTGATAGTAACAATGCCTTAAATAAGTATGATTTACCTGACGGATATTTTGAGGATGGTATTTCTGATGTGAGTTTTGTTGAAAATGTAACGCACTGGATGTATTTACCGTCGCCACCAATTGATTAACGCAACACAGAAAGCCCCTAGAAGGGGCTTTCTTCGTTCTGAATAGCTTCTCTTTCAACTTTCGCTTCCACCAAATCCAATACCGCCGCCGCGCTGTATTCTTCGCCGCTACGCATCACGCTCAATACCAGCGGCTTATAATCTTTTATGGCTTTTAAGCAAGCTGGCGGCACATTATCGCCACTGGCGGACGTAATCGTTAGTTGCGAATACATCCGCTTGAATACAAAATCCGTTTCATACAACTCTAAGAGCGCATCCAATACGCGCACTAGATTGTTACCTCAGTTGGCTTTTTCTCACCAGCAATCTTAACCAATTCAACTAACCAACCATCTGCTGTTCGCTTGTGGCTAATTTCAATCCCGCGCAAGCGCAAACTGGGCGCGATCCGCCGTAACATTGCGCCTAATTGTCGTGGTGATTTAGCCCACGCACTAGGGTCATAGAATGTCGGCTTATATTTATTGGATAACATCGTCAGTAAATCCGCCGTTTTACCCTTATAACTATCCATTTCCTCAATCAATTTGAGCACAGCAAGCGCGATAGGGCTTGCTTCAATAGCGCGGGTAACAACCCGATCACGGTTAGTTAAAAACGTCTCAGTAAAGGTTTTATCTTTAACACCAACGCCAATAAACAACGCCTGACCCAATTTAGCGAAATCTGCCATGCGTGGCGGCTTATCGATTTTAATACTGTCCAGATAACGTAATACTAAAACCATACGGTCATATAATCCGCCCAAAATAGCCGGATATGCCTCTTTCCACTTCCGTTCTAATTCATCTTCAAACAAATATGCTTTAACTTTAGGTAGCTCAACCGCTACGATCCTGTCCCCTAAATCCGCATTGGTTGCCAGTTCACTAATCCCACCAATAATAACTGGTCGTTGCGCTTCCCACATTTCCTCTTCCGAGGTCGTGTGTAATTGGCGCGTACCAAACCCGCCGCCAGTTGACATAATACATAGCGCATCTTGTTCACTGTGCGTCAATCCACTCATATTGTCATAACACAACAAATGCGTATGTTTCGCCGCAACAAACAAATCCTCTACCGCCTTTGGTCGACGGCGTAAATTAACCTTGGCGGGATCAACCAGAAAACACAGTCGCTCTTGAAAAGTCGATTTTGCCGAACCTTGCTCGCCTGAAACCTCCAACACCGGATAAGGTGTCTCGGTTCTCATGCATTCGAGCAACCATGCTTCTACTAGCTTTTTAGTGTCTTCATCCGGTTCATTCACATGCGTCCAAAATTGTGAAAAATCACCTTTTTGTGGTATCGGTAGTGGCTTGGTATTAACGGTGCGACGAAAACGCACCGCGACATCCTGACTTTTTTTAACCTGCCAACCATCTTTAGTAATCTCAACAATATTGCAATCCACATCCCCCAAAAACACAAAAATGCCCGCTTCAGTTTGCGCATAACGTGTGTAAACCTTTTGATTAACACCATCCGCAGCAAACCCCTCTAACGTCTCCAACGCATCTTTAAACGCGCTATCCCCCGGTGCAGTTTCATAGTGCTGGAAAAAAATCTTTGCCGCCCACCGTCTAAAATCACGCCCTTTTAATAAAAAGGTTTCGCGGTGTGTGCCGTCGCCATTTCCATTAGGCACATCAACCGAAGCATAAAACTGGTCATCGTCGTCGTGAAATAACTCTGATAATTCGCGCACTAACGCCGTTAAATTGTCCGCTTTACTCCCTAACGGCTGCCCTTTATTAGTCGTTGGCGCGGTTAATTTATCCAACTTGCGAATAGTATCGAACGGTATTAACTTATGCGCTCGCCAACGCGCATCAATCTGCAAATACTCATTGGGGTTTATCTCCCGCAATTGGCGCAAAGCTTCCAAAAAATCCTTATTAAATAATAATTCAGTATTGCCCGGAATATTCCCCGCTTTCCCATCGATGCGCGGCTTTGCTTCCGCTTTGTCCAATGTCTGGTAAATAAATTCACGAACACTCTGTTCATTCTGCGCCGCTTCCCTCGCTTTTTTATCGTCATCCGTTTCAATGGTTTCCAAAAAATCGGTCATGACGCATCCTTTATTTTTATATCGGCTAGATAACACTGAAGATCATTAAAATCAGATAACGCCAGCGGCGCATCTGGCGGAAACTTCGGTTTAGTGATGTTGACAATAGTCGGGTATTTAACCCGGCATTTCTTCGCAGCTTCAACACCAACATTGCCAATTTCTGGCTTTTCAATTTCATTTTGCCGATCATTATCAGCAATGACCGTAATAGGACAATTAGGCAAATGTTTTACCAAATCATCAATAACAGGTAACAAATTACCGCTGTCGAATGCGCACACAGTAAACCGCTGGCGCACATCAAACACGCTAACACCCGTCGCAAACCCTTCTACAACATCAATACTGCGACGTTGCGCCGTTACATCATCCAGTTTCCCA
Organism: uncultured Thiothrix sp.; assembly: GCA_964617055.1. Lineage (GTDB taxonomy): Bacteria > Pseudomonadota > Gammaproteobacteria > Thiotrichales > Thiotrichaceae > Thiothrix. The sequence goes on along the minus strand of CAZTUZ010000078.1, from coordinate 7,369 downwards.
CCGAATGCGCAAAACAGCCCACGCTTCTGCGTACCCGTCAGAAACCGTTTCTGACCGTCTTCATCAATCCATTGCAATGACTCAAGGACAGGGCGTTTACCAATTAGCCTGAACATCGGTACAAGTAAGATTTTTTGATTATCTGTAACATTCATTTTCATTTCATATTCAGTCATCACCGCCTTTACCGTAGCAGCCGCCAAAACCTTAATAGCATTCGTTTCGACGTGGCTAATACGCTTGCGGATAATGTACGGATGTTGCGAAACATCACGTTCAGCAATCGCCCACAGACGTGTTGCAACCCGCCGTGCACGATCAGCCAATGCCTTCCGCACCTTCTCTTCACGCCGCGCCTTCATTTCCTGCGTTTTCTGCCACGCATCACGCTCTTCCAGTGTCATGGGTGTTAGGCCCTGCCCATAACACCACCGCTCATTGACATCCCCACGCCACGAGCCGAAAGCCCCCGCTGGGCGTTGATCTAAGTGCAAGATGTACCAACCGGCTAAATCCTTTGTTTTACCATTGACGGAAAAGCGATGTTTTTTACCATCTGCCACTATCCGCTGTGGCGCATTGCCCAAGCGGGTGCGGATTGCATCACTAAACGCCGCGATAACCTCATGATAATTCCCTATCATGCTGCTACCCCAGCTTTCACCGTTTCACCTAAAAATGTATCTAAGTCGGTCTTTTTGTAAAAAACCCTACCACCAATTTTTATGGATTTCGGCTTGCTAATTCCTTCTTTCAGTGTGTCATCATAACGCCAGCGATACAGCGTTGATGTATGCACGCCAATATAATCCGCCGCCTCTTTAGTGTTAAACCTAGTCATTTTGTAGCCTCAGTGCTTAAAAATAATAAAGGTCTTATAACTGATAATTATCAGCTCAGTGTGGTGTTTTTGGTTATTTTGATGTGCGATTAACTAAAGCTTAATGCTGCCAAGTGTATTGTTTTTTAACAGTTCTTCCAGTGTGGATAGTCCGTTTTCACTGATTAGTGAAAATGATAATGGTTTTGTATGTTGTAACAACCTATCCCTAATGCTTGTTATTTCATCGTCTGCAAACAATGCAGCCGCGAAAAAAGCACCATCAAGCCAGATGTTGTTTTTTTTTGAAAATAAATCAATTTCAAGGAAGTCTAAAACCTTCAGCTTCCGCCAACTGCGGATCGTCAGTGCGTAACTATATTTGCCACGCGCACACTGATAGTTATCATTGATAAAATCATGCAACCCTATTTTTTTGTATTGTTTTTGCAAGTTTCTCAATGCATTGAGCCAATCATTTAACGTAATTGGCTCTAAGTGATGGGGTTTTGGATACCAAACCGGTAACACATTTCGCTGCATAATCATTTCCTTTTTGTTCAAAAAGTAGAAAAACAGATTATAAAACAGTCGATTAGTTCCCCTGTGTACCCTGCCCTACTCTCTCATGCGCTTCACTGCTGCTGTCATCGCTTCCCGAATCGGGTCTTGATACAGGTGTGCATACACAGCAGTTGATAGCGGTGATTGATGATTTAATGCTTTGCCAATTAATAACAGTGAGTTACCACCAATCGCCAACCAAGACCCTAGCGACCGCCGCAAGTCATGCACCCGCAAATCTCGCGCACCTATCGCTGTGCGAATCCGGTCAAACGCTTTAAACGGCTGACTAACATGCTTCTCCCCTTTACCAAACCGTGCCGGAAACACCCACTCAGATTGCGCACCAGATTTACGTTGCACTAACAATTCCATTGCATCATCAATTAAAGGGACTGTTTGCGTTTTGCCGTTTTTCGTCACCCCACAACGCCACACTTTCATATTAAAATCGATTTGATCCCAACGCATCGCCGCCAATTGCGACTTACGTGCCCCGGTTAGCAGCAGCATCAGCAAATAATCCCGCATTGTCACATTTGGTTCACCCGCCAACGCTTCAAAAAACGCCACCGTTTCCGTGGGTAACAAAAACCGCTCACGGCTCAACTCAGGATAACGCTTAACCCCTTTCGCCGGATTCCGCCCCAAGAACATCCCCCACCTATCAGCATCGTTATACAGCTTCGATATCAATGCCAACACCCGATTAGCCTGCACATGCCCACGTTCACTGCCAATCCGCACATGCAGGGCTTCAGCCTCTTTCGCCCCAAACTGCGCCAGTGGTGTGTCTTTGAAATCATGTAACAGCAAATCAAAAAGCCGTTTATCCTCTTTCCACGTCTTCTTTTTTGCCTTTGCGTAATTCTCTAACCAATACTCAAACAGTCCACCCAATGTTTGTTCTGGCGGCTTCTCTTCCGCTGTGGGTTTCGTTATGCCAAACGTACCGCACGCAATTTCCCCATTACGCTTCTCTGCCAACTCCCGTGCCAGCGTTACCCCAATCGCGGGGAAATCCCCCAACTTGATCCGCGTTGGCGTGTCATTAACCCAACGGTACAAATAAAAAACCTTCTTCCCTGTGTCATACACCCATACCATCAGGTGCGGAACTTGCGTGTCATAGTACGCAACCCGCTTCCCCTTTTCTGCGATGGGAAGTTCAGAAACCCGCTTGTTGGTGAACGTCAGGGAATTTTGCTTAACCTTCTTCATCGTGCCCTCCGTACTACTGTCGAACTAGAACAGAATGAGTAAGATTAGTTAATCTGTAGAAAGTTTGATGATTTTGAAGTGTTTAAAGTGAAAGTAAGCGCATAACATGAAACTTTATAAACCGACCTAAGTGCATGTAAGTTATTTATTTTTAAAAATTAAAAGCGAGACTTTTAATCAGGTGGTCGTGCGTTCGAGTCGCACATGTCCCACCATACAAAGCAAAGGGTTGCATACGATAAGTTGCAGCCCTTTTTTGTTTCTGCTAGCTCAACTCAGTCTCTAACTCAGCTTCTGAACTTCCAATAAAAAACAGCCCTCATGACGCTCTTAACCAACAGGCTCAAGGTGTAGTCCAGCATTTCCCGCATAATGCCCATGCCCACATCAACGAATTGGCTAGGTATCGCCCTCAATGAGGAATCATACAGATACGCCAACAATGCCGCGATTTTCATAATGTGAATGTCAACCTTAGAGACATTCCCGCGCACGGTCGCGGTGCTCAAGATTTCATAGTTTCTGTGCGGTAGCTCACCAAACTTATTCATATATTAATGTATATTAATGAACGACAAATGAGCGTTAAGGCTCATACTGACATCTAATAATCAGTCGGAATTGGACTAATATGCAACAACTTGAAGCCGAATCCATCGAGATCATTCGCGAGGCAGTCGCTACAGCAAGAAACCCCGTCATGATGTATTCCATCGGGAAAGATTCCTCTGTCATGCTGCACTTAGCACGCAAAGCATTCTACCCTGCCCCACCACCGTTCCCATTATTGCACGTTGACACTGGCTGGAAATTTCGTGAAATGTACATTCACCGCGACCGGATGGCGACAGAAAGCGGCATGAAGTTATTGGTGCATACAAACCCAGAAGGCATTGCAGCGGGTGTTGGCCCATTTACGCATGGTAGTAACTACCACACTGATGTCATGAAAACACAAGGGCTGAAACAGGCACTCGACATGCATGGGTTTGATGTCGTGTTTGGCGGTGCTCGCCGCGACGAAGAAAAAAGCCGCGCCAAAGAACGGGTATTCTCCTTCCGTGCTGCGGGACACCGTTGGCAACCCAATGCACAACGCCCTGAGTTATGGAATCTTTATAATACCCACATTAACCCAGACGAAACCATCCGCGTATTCCCCTTGAGTAACTGGACAGAATTGGACATCTGGCAATACATCTACGCGGAAAATATCCCGATTGTCCCGCTTTACTTGGCGGCGGAACGCCCTGTAGTCAACCGAGGCGGACAATGGATCATGATCGACGACGAACGTTATCCATTTGCCGAAGGCGAACAAGCCGAAATGCGGCGCGTGCGGTTTCGCACCTTAGGTTGTTGGCCACTAACCGCAGCGATTGAAAGCGACGCGGATACATTAGAAGCCATTATTGCCGAAACTTTTACCGCTCGCAGCTCTGAACGCCAAGGTCGCTTAATTGATAATGACGTACCAGGTTCAATGGAAAAGAAAAAACAGGAGGGATATTTCTAATGACCACCGCAAACACTCAGGACGATATTGTTGCGTATTTACAAGAACAACAAAATAAACAAACTCTGCGTTTCATTACTTGTGGCAGTGTTGATGATGGTAAAAGTACTTTAATTGGTCGTCTATTATACGAAAGCAAAAATATTTTTGACGACCAATTACAATCACTAGAAAGCGATTCTCGCCAATACGGTACGCAAGGTGAGAAACTTGACCTTGCCCTATTAGTCGATGGCTTACAGGCAGAACGCGAACAAGGTATTACGATTGACGTTGCCTACCGTTTTTTTGCAACGGATAAACGCCGTTATATCGTTGCCGATACGCCAGGGCACGAACAATACACCCGCAATATGGCAACGGGCGCGTCTACTGCGGATTTGGCAGTCATTTTAATTGATGCCCGCAAAGGTATTCTCACCCAAACACGCCGCCATAGCCGTATTGTGTCGCTCATGGGCATTCGCAATATTGTGCTGGCGATTAATAAAATGGATTTAGTGGATAATGACGAATCCATTTTTAATACCATTGCTGAAGAGTACCAAGCCTTCGTTGCACCCTTTGCGTTTAAAACCATTCAGGTTATTCCAGTTTCGGGTTTAGATGGTGATAATATTTTCGTAAAAAGCGAACGGATGCCGTGGTATATCGGCCCAAGCTTAATGGATTATCTGGATACAGTCGATATTAGTGACGATAACGAAATCAAACCGTTTCGGATGCCCGTACAATATGTCAATCGCCCTAATTTAGACTTCCGTGGTTATTGTGGTCGTTTAGTAGAAGGTGAAGTGCGTGCAGGTGATCCGGTACGGGTGTTACCGTCCGGTGTACAAACCCGCATCAAAAATGTCATTGTTGGCTTCGAGGAAGTGGAAGTTGCCCAACTAGGTGACGCGATTACACTAACCTTAGAAACCGAAGTCGACGTAAGCCGTGGCGATGTCTTGGTTGCAGGCGACCACCCACCCGAAGTTGCCGACCAATTCGATGTGCGTTTACTGTGGATGAGCGAACACCCAATGGCACCGGGTCGTCAATATTTCCTCAAACTCGGCACAAAAGAAGTCACTGCCACCATTACGGAAATCAAGTTCCGTGAAGATGTCAACACAGGCGCACACTTATCGGCCAAAACACTGGGGTTGAATGAAATTGCAACGGTCAATATTTCCACCAGCGCACCCTTAGTGTTTGAACCGTATCAAACCAACCGCCATTTAGGCAGTTTTATTCTGATTGACAAATTAACCTTCCAAACCGTTGGCGCGGGCATGATCGAGTTCGCACTTCGCCGCGCCAGTAACATTCATTGGCAGGCACTGGAGATCAATAAAACTGCACGCGCAATACAAAAACACCAAATACCACGTTGTATTTGGTTCACAGGTTTATCCGGCTCGGGTAAATCGACCATAGCCAGCTTGCTGGAAAAACGCTTACATGCCGAAGGTCGACACACTTATATTCTCGACGGTGACAATGTACGCCACGGCCTCAACCGCAACTTAGGCTTTACCGAAGTCGACCGCGTGGAAAACATTCGTCGCGTCGCCGAGGTTGCTAAACTGATGGTCGATGCGGGTTTGATCGTTCTGGTCAGCTTCATTTCCCCCTTCCGCAATGAACGCCGCATGGCGCGTGAATTATTCATCGAAGGCGAGTTTATGGAAGTCTTTGTTGATACCCCATTATCAACGTGTGAAGAACGCGATGTAAAAGGCTTGTATGCTAAAGCACGTCGTGGCGAGTTGAAAAACTTTACAGGTATCGACAGCCCTTACGAAGCACCTGAAACACCCGAGTTGCGCCTCCAGACTGATAAATTAGAGCCAACCGCCTGTGTCGAAGCAGTGTTGGACACACTCTATCAAATGGACGAACCTGTCGATAACTATGTGATTTAAAGTATTCATAAATCGACGATCATTATCCATCAAAGCCATAGCATTACCCAATGCTATGGTGATGATCTGGTTATCGCGTAAAATAATACCTGTTTAGCTCTAGCAATTTCCCACAAAATTTACCATAATTGCGCCCAAGATTCTTGCGAAGGCACAAATAGATTCAGCATGTGAGTAATATCATTTTACTCATGGGTTTTGTTTAGCCCTATTTAATAAGGCGGTTGCCTGCGCATTTGTATCGTTCATTAACGTGTTTACTGACTTTATTTGGAATGGTTGATTAAAAGCTATTGGAATGGCTTATTCGCTGAATACTATGTCAGTGATAACAATCGTTTCAGGATTTATCCCAAGGAAAGGGGAATATGAAGGGGGAGGAAAAAGCCGCTGAAAAGCGGCTTTTTTTATGGACCAACACAGCATTACTTGAGAATGTTATTCAACATTTCAACTGGGTTACGTTGATTAGCACGAGCTAGCGTTTCCAGTGATTGTTGTGTATCAGTAACCGCAACCCCTTGTGATTCCAACTCATCCACAATGGTTTCAGGAGCTTGTTGTGTCACTATTGCCAGATTCACCAATGATGTCTGCAACAACACTTGTGTGGCTTGTCCACCTGCCGCACCACCAAACCCGTTTGGAGGGCCACCACGCTGCGGACCATTATTAGGAATCAACAATGACGCGACGGTTAATACCGCAAAAATAGCAATTAACACCCGCGAAGCGGTCTGGGAAAAATAACGACTAAAAGATTTCCAATGCAAACCAACATGCAAACCAACCGCAATAACCATAATCCAGCTTAACCATTCATGCGCAATCTTAATAATCCCTATACGCACTTCAAAGAACATCAAAATGCCCGTCACCGCCATTAAGATAAAAGCACCGATAGTCAATGGTGTCGCCCAACGGCGCAGATGATTGCCTTGATTGACAATACCATTATTCGATTTTAAGTCTTCCATAAACGAATCCTCAAGCATCACAGAAAATCTATAAAAGGCATCATCGCTAACAATCTTCATCAATAAAAGCGACTTTACATTTTTTTACATAGGCTTTACATAGATTATCACAAACCAATAAAACAATCCTTATGACTACCAGCGAAAGACCATACCGTATCCAAATAGACAGGCAACTTATTTCAGTTAAACACTAATCCCCACGGTTAAAGTTGCTGTGTAACCATTTGTTGTATCACCACTAAGGGTTGCCATTTGATAGGTTGTCCCATCACTAAAAATATTATCTTGGGAAAAACTGGTTACTGAAGTATTCTGCCCATGTGCTGCATACAATGCCGAATCATACACGGCTTGGGTA
>CAZTUZ010000077.1:0-11712 GCA_964617055.1 uncultured Thiothrix sp. | reverse complement strand
TGTTTCAGTGCGTTGTCGCCCTGAAGAAGTTGCGCATTATACAGACCACATTCAGCTTGGCAACACCTAAATGAAACTTTTTTTAATTTTTTTTAAAGCACCTCACGCCAACTAATACCATCTTCTTGATTTGCAAGCTGAATCCACTTTTGGGTTGTTTGTGCACCATCGCACAATGCTTGGTAAGCATAAGCGGGGGAGTTGTTCTGTTGGCTTAAATGCATTCCAATAAGATGCTGCAACCGACTTAGATCAAGTTGCTGCAAGAGATGATACGCCTGCTGATTATCAAAATGACCATATTTTCCCGCCACTCGAGCCTTCAAAGAGGGTGGATACTCACCGTTTGCTAACATCTGTGCATCGTAGTTGCATTCCAGCATAAGTGCGTCCAGTTTTTGCAATGCTTGCGTAATGCAAGGCGTAGAACTACCAACATCAGTCAATACGCCTAGACGATGCTGTCCATCACTGAACACAAATTGACAAGGTTCGCGTGCATCGTGCGGTACAGTAAAAGGGGTCAGGTGCAGGTCTTGAATAGAGACGGCTTGATGGATATTGATGTAATGCGTTTGCGCAAAATTCACGTCGCGCATGGCATGATATGTACCAACGCTTAACCAGACGGGAATTTGATAACGACGCGATAATCGCCCCACCCCACCAGCGTGATCGCCATGTTCGTGAGTAACAACGATTGCCGTTAAAGATTGGGGGGAACAACCAAGACGAGCTAAGCGACGTTCGGTTTCTGCTAGGGTGAAACCACAGTCCAATAGAATCCGAGTTTTCCCAGATTCTATTAGTGTGCCATTACCTTTGCTGCCACTACCAAGGGAAGCAAAGCGTAACATTAACGTTCGAATTCGGCTTTTAGACGCTCTAATAGCACTTTAGTGGTTGCAGGTTTCAGTGGTGCTCCGTTTTCGTCACCTGCTGTAATCAAACTGCGATTGCCAGAATCCGTTACTTGGATTTGGTAATGCCCACCGATCTTCAGCATGTCACGTTCGGACTTGAAGACTCGTGAGAAGAAACCTTGCTGTTCACTTTCACCTTTGTAGGTCGCAACGTAAACACCTTGTTCGCGCTGCTGTGATTCGAGGCTCATACCCATGCGTCCTAACATGACACCTGTGCGAATCCAAACATCGTTAGAATTTCCACCCACAACCAAGGCAGACTGACCGCCATCCAACTGTGTCATGGCGACAGGCACGGATGTTAAGGTAGATTCCGGTACAGCCGTCGCACCTTTGGTTGTCGGATCACCACCTTGTAAAGCAACCATCAAACGGTTGAGCATTTCGGCTTCGAGTTCCGGTTTGGCAGGCTTGTATTCCCACTTTGTTCCCGTTCCAGTGACTTGCTCTTCGGCACGTTCATGACTGAGGTAGACATTAGTGACTTGTGCCGATGGCCGCTCTAAGCGAATCGTGAAACGGTCACGGCTGCCTGCGTCGAACATGCCTTCAAAAGCTTTACTGAGTAATTGCCGCACACCATCCATTGGGATTTCAGCGCGGTTTTCCGCCCATTCGGTTTCCATAATACCAACGCGAGGTTCATCACGTTTAATGGCAACCCCGATAGTGCGCCAGAAATCCTGCAGTTTAGGCCACACAGCTTCCGCAGGGGCGGCAACTTGTAACCAGCGCACATTGCCACTGCTCATCATTTGCACACCACCTGAAATGGGTAATACCGTCATGCGTCCGGTTTGCGCGTTGCCCTTCGCTAAGGCACTAGCACTCACCGCGCCACTGGGGATCGTCGAGTAAGTGGGGTCATAATCCGGTGCTTTTAAGTCCGGTGGTACTTCAAGGGCATTAATGGTTTTGCTGTTTTTGTAGTCGATGCGGTCGCCTACATCAAAGTCAAGCGACGAGCAGGCGGACAACACCAGCACCGAACTAAGAACTAGACCAGTACGCAACAGAAAACGCTTACTCAGGAGGCTCATTATGGATTCCGTTTGTTAGTTAACACTCAATACCTGCTTTACGCATCGCCGCTAAGACTTGCGGTTGCACGGACTCAGACAGCGGTACGAGTGGCAGGCGAATTCCATTGACATCACCATACCCCATTTTGGCCAGTGCCCATTTGACGGGGATAGGGTTCGGTTCAAGGAATAGTACTTTATGCAGGTCTTCCATGGTCGCATTGAGACGCATCGCGGTTTCACGGTCACCAGCCAGTGCTGCTGCACAAGCCTGATGCATGGTGCTTGGTGTTACATTGGCGGTAACTGAAATATTACCTTTACCACCTAACAGAATCAGTTCTAATGCTGTTGCATCATCACCACTGTACACATCAACCCGATCACCACACCGTTGCATGATTTCTTTGGCACGTTCCAAATTGCCTGTTGCTTCCTTGATACCAACAATATTGGATAAACCCGCCAGACGCTCTACGGTTTCTGGCAGCAAATCGCACGCGGTACGCCCTGGAACATTATAGAGGATTTGTGGAATCGCCACTTGTTCCGCAATCATTTTGTAATGACGGTACAAACCTTCTTGCGTTGGCTTGTTGTAATACGGAGTCACCAACAGGCAAGCATCCGCACCGTCCTGCATAGCGATTGCGGTCATTTCAATCGCTTCGGCTGTGCTGTTAGAACCTGTCCCTGCAATGACAGGAACTTTGCCTGCAACCAGTTCCACTACACGTTTCATGACATGGCGGTGTTCCTTATAGGATAATGTCGCCGACTCACCTGTCGTACCGACTGCCACGATAGCATCCGTGCCATTTTCAAGATGGAAAGCTACCAGAGCTTCCAACGCTGCTTCATCTACTTGCCCCGTTGCTGTCATTGGGGTGATGAGTGCCACCATACTGCCGCGAAACATGCATTCCTCCAAAAAATAATTTGACAGCATACTACTGAGGCAGGTAGTGAAACACAAGTATTACAGGATGATGCCCTTGCTAGGGTTGTAAAAAGAAGCTAAATCAGGAGTAAGACAATGAATCCAACGACAATCGGTCAGTCTGTGACTGACTTCAGTTTACCCGCCACGACTGGCCAAACTTTCCGCTTATCGGATTTTCATAACAAAGCGCATGTTGTGCTCTACTTTTACCCTAAAGACAGTACGCCAAGTTGCACCACAGAAGGGCAAGATTTCCGCGATGCTTATGCGGATTTCCAAGCGGCTGGTGCAGTGGTATTTGGCATTTCGCGTGATAGCCTAAAATCCCATGAAAACTTTAAGGCGAAACAAGCCTTCCCGTTTGAATTGCTCAGCGATAGTGATGAAGCTATTTGCCAACTTTTTGATGTCATTAAATTCAAAAATATGTACGGTAAAACGGTACGCGGTATCGAGCGCAGCACGTTTCTTATCGATAAAAATGGCATCCTGCGGCAAGAATGGCGCAAAGTCTCTGTCAAAGGGCACGTCGCTACCGTGTTAGCTGCTGCAAAACAACTAGATTAATCAAACATTTGGAACAATATGACTACAAGCCATCCACAACATACTCACGAAAAACGCTTATTTGTCCTTGATACTAACGTGCTAATGCACGACCCAACCGCACTATTCCGTTTTCAAGAACACGATATTTTTTTACCGATGGTGGTTCTCGAAGAACTCGACCGTGGTAAGAAAGGCGTTTCTGAAGTGGCACGCAATGTGCGCCAAGTGAGTCGTTTTTTGGATGAACTCATGTGCTCCACTTGTGCCGAACAAATTCACACAGGAATTGCTCTCAACAACGCTACACTCAATCTCAGCGGTAAAGGCGGAGCAAGCGGCAAGCTCTTTTTCCAAACCGAAGCAATAAAACAAGCTCTCCCACCGAATTTACCTGGTGATTCACCTGATAATCACATTCTAGGTGTCGCTCTCAGTTTGCGCGACAAATACCCTGAACGCGATGTGATTTTGGTTTCCAAGGACATTAATTTACGCATTAAAGCCACTATCATTGGCTTGAAAGCCGAAGATTATTTCAATGACCAAGTGCTGGATGATGCGGACTTATTACCCAGTGGCTTCCACGAATTACCCAGCGATTTTTGGGAAACCCACAGTAAGGAAATGCAATCGTGGAAAGAACACGGTCATACCTTCTACAAATTATCAGGTCCGATGGAAACTAGTTGGTTGCCGGGGCAATTTCTAAGCCTCAAAGGTGATCAGCCTTTTCACGCGATTGTGCGCCAAAAAACCGCCGAGCATGTGATTATTGAAACTGCCCGCGATTTTACCGAGCCACGTCATGCCGTGTGGGGAATCAATGCACGGAATCGTGAACAGAATTTCGCCCTGAATTTGCTGATGGACCCTGATATTGATTTAGTCACCCTCTTGGGCGCGGCGGGAACAGGTAAAACCTTATTAACACTCGCTGCGGCATTAGCACAAACTCTAGATGAGCAGCTTTACAAAGAAATCATTATGACCCGCGTTACCGTGCCAGTCGGCGAAGACATTGGCTTCCTACCTGGTACAGAAGAGGAGAAAATGACCCCGTGGATGGGGGCTTTAATGGACAATTTGGAAGTTCTCACGCAACCTGCCAGCGGTAGCAAGTGGGGACGTTCTGCGACCGATGAGTTCTTAATGAGCAAAATTAAGATTAAATCGTTGAACTTCATGCGCGGGCGTACCTTCCTCAACCGCTTTGTGATTATCGACGAGGCGCAAAACCTAACCCCCAAACAAATGAAAACGCTGATTACACGGGCAGGACCTGGTACAAAGATCGTGTGTTTGGGCAATATTGCGCAGATAGATACACCTTATCTGACAGAGACTTCATCTGGTCTAACCTATGTCGTCGATCACTTCAAAGCTTGGGAACATGCAGGTCATGTCACGCTGCAACGTGGCGAACGTTCACGCTTGGCGGATTATGCTTCGGATCATCTCTAACCATTGATTAGGACAAGGACTTTAGCTAGGTATGCACGAACTTATTAGCAGTTTTATCGAATGGATATTAGCAACCGTAGAAGCGTGGGGATATTGGGGGATTTTCATTGCGATGGCAATGGAATCGACCGTCTTACCTGTGCCTAGCGAATTAGTGGTCATTCCGGCGGGTATGCTGGCGTATCAGGGAAAACTCAATCTACTACTGGTGATTCTCTCCTCTACGTTTGGCAGCCTAGCGGGAGCAACCTTCAACTACTTTTTTGCTTTATGGGTCGGGCGACCATTTCTGGAGAAATACGGTAAATATTTCTTTGTACGCCCTGCCTTACTGCAAAAAACCGATACATTTTTCACCAAGCATGGTGCAATCTCCACGTTCACAGGACGTTTGATCCCCGGTATTCGCCACTTGATTTCCCTGCCCGCAGGGCTAGTACGCATGAATTTCGCCTCATTCGCATTTTACACCACACTAGGTGCGGGTCTTTGGTCAGTGGTTTTGGCGTTGTTTGGTTATTTCATCGGCGGTAGCCAAGGCGTAATTGAAGAAAACAAAACTTTGATTATTGTAGGTACATTGGGTTTTGTGGCTTTGGTATTAGCAGGCTATTACTTCTGGCAAAAACGCCAAGCAGCTTAAGCTTTAACCAACTTGTAATTCGTGAATCAGAAAATCAATCATCGCTCGCGTCTTTTCGGGTAGGAACTGGCGCGACGGATAAACCGCATACACGGTTGCCGTTTGTGCGGTGTAATCCGGCAAAATGGGTACGAGCGTGCCATTGAGTAAGGCGGTTTTCACTTCAAAATCGGGTAAACATACGATACCCATACCCGCTATCGCCGCGTCCCGCAGGACTTCACCATTATTCGCACAGAATTGCCCGCGCACTTGTACGCGCCGTTCCGCCCCCGTTTGATCGTAAAACAACCATCCTTCACGCAAACTAACATTGGTATACGTCAGGCAGTTGTGATGACTTAACGCTTCCGGCGTTTGTGGCGTACCGTATTGGGCTAAATACGCAGGTGCTGCAACAGGTTGTAGGTAAACCCGTTCCAATTTACGCGCAATTAGACGGGAATCTTCCAACGAGCCTATGCGAATCACCACGTCATATTCGCCACTCGCCGCATCGGTATAAGCATCATCCAAATGCGCGACGAGGTGAATATCAGGGTGTTGCTGCAAAAAACGGATTAGTAACTTCGCCAGACGTTCTTTGCCGTAAGTCATGGGCATATTAATGCGTAATGTACCGCTGAGTTTACCCTGCATGGCGAGTAATTGCTGATCCACCCGTGCTACTTCGTCGAGAATTTCACGGCAATGTTGGTAGTAATATTGTCCTGCCTCCGTCAAAGCCAGTTGGCGGGTATTGCGTGTCAATAAGCGCGTGCCTAAATCCGTTTCCAATAGTTTCAAACGTTTACTCACGGCTGCCACCGTTAATTCTAATTTATCGGCAGCGGCGGTAATGCTTCCTGCATCGACTACGGTGATAAAGTTGTGCATGTATTCTAAACGGCTCATTCTTAACGCTCAGTTTATATTTATTTCGATTTTAGTATCTTTATCAACGCTACATCAAACCTTATTATTCTACTCAAGTTAAGCAGTACAGCATTTGAGGTACGCACATGGAATACATTAGCGCAAATTCGCGGGGCAAATTCACTAATGAATGGTTAGATAGCCGCCACAGTTTTTCGTTTGGTGACTATTACAACCCGCAACGCATGGGCTTTTCGAGCTTGCGCGTGATTAATGAAGATTGGGTAGCCGCTAACGGTGGTTTCCCCATGCACGGGCATCGGGATATGGAAATCGTTACCTACGTTATGCAGGGCGCGTTATCGCACAAGGATAGCCTTGGTAATGGTAGCACCATGCGCGTGGGTGACGTGCAACGCATGAGCGCGGGACGCGGCATTCTGCACTCGGAGTTTAATCATTCGGCAGATGAAACGGTTCATCTGCTGCAAATTTGGTTATTACCCACCGCGATGGGGATTAAACCCAGCTACGCACAGGCGTATTTTCCACCCGCAGCGCGGCAGGGACAATTGCAGTTATTGGTGTCGGCGGATGGGCGTGAGGGTTCATTAACCATGAATACCGATGCGAATCTGTATACCAGTATTCTGACCGATCATGCCAGCGTGAGTTACCATGTTCCGGCAGGACGGGCAACTTACTTACATCTGGCGCGTGGCACGTTGCACGTCAGCAGTAGCACCGGACAGCAACAAGCCTTACAAGCGGGTGATGCGTTGGCATTGCGCGAGAACGTCACCCTGACCTTGAGCAGTACGGACTCCGGTGAGTTTTTGCTGTTCGATTTACCCTAATCGCACAGGAGTTAGCTATGGCATGGAATAATTCGCCTCACAGCTACGGTTGGGTTACACGGTTACTGCATTGGGGCATGGCAATCGCCATTATCGGCATGTATTGCGTGGGCAGTTACATGGTGGATTTAACCTATTACGACCCGCTGTATCACACGCTACCCGATTGGCATAAATCGGTGGGCATTGGCTTGGTCGTTTTATGGGTATTGCGTGTTCTGTGGTCATACAGCCAACCACGCCCCCAACCCGTTGCCAGCCCTGCTCCGGCTTATACCCTCACCTTAGCCAAACTAGGGCATTTTGCCTTGTATGGCTTATTACTGGTGATTTTTATCAGCGGCTACCTCATTTCCACGGCGGAAGGTCATGGCATTGGGGTATTCGATCTGTTTGAAGTTCCAGCCATTTTGGCGGAAAGCAAAGCACGCGGCGAGTTTGCAGGCGATGTCCACGCACTAATAGCAGGCGTGTTTATGCTGCTAGTCGGCATTCATGCCATTGCAGCATTGGTTCACCATTTTTATTGGAAGGATGCCACCCTAACCCGTATGTTAGGCAAAGCCGACTCCTAGAACATTCATTAACAAAACTTAGCTATTGCATTGGAGAATAGAGCCATGAAAAACGTTATCGCCACTTCATTACTGGCATTGGGCTTGTTTACTGGCACGGCGGCACACGCAGAAGATTACACCATTGACACCAAAGGGATGCACGCTTTTATCCAGTTCCGCATCAAACACTTAGGTTATAGCTGGTTGTATGGTCGCTTTGACAAATTCGCAGGTGACTTCAGCTACGATGACAAAAAGCCAGAAGCTACCAAAGTCGCCGTCACCGTCGACACCAGCAGCGTTAGCACCAATCATGCTGAACGTGACAAACACATTAGCAGCAAAGATTTCTTGGATGTAGAAAAATTCCCTGAAGCCAAATTCGTCAGCACCAAATACACCCCAGAAGGCGAAGGTAAAGGCAAATTAGAAGGTGAATTGACGCTGCACGGCGTTACCAAACCACTCACCGTTGATGTTACCGAAATCGGCGAAGGTAAAGACCCGTGGGGCGGCTACCGTCACGGCTTTTCAGGCAGCGCAAAATTTGCTCTAGCGGATTACGGCATCAGCTACGATTTAGGCCCGGCCTCCAAAGAAGTGGAACTGATTCTGGCTATCGAAGGCGTGAAAAAATAATTCACGTTTCTTCACCCGTGGCAGAGTGGCAGTTGTCACGCTGCCACTTGGCTTTGTCATTCCCTAGAAGTCCCGCCCGAAATTAAAATACAAGGTTTTGTCTTCGCCCTCGGTTTTACGCACCCCCACAAATGCAGGGCCTAAAGGTGTTTCTGCGCCAACGAATACGACAGTGGAATAGCGCAAATCATCAGCCGTTACTTCGCTGGCACGTTGCCATGCCTGCCCCAACCCTGCCGATGCCCCGACGTGGACTTTAGCCACCTGTGGAATAGATGCCATTTGCCGCATGTACGTCACTGCCCCATCAACAACATAATTCCCCACCCGTTGCTGATTATCCAAAAACGCCACCCGCCCATTTTGCACGGAATGCGCGGCGTATTCGATTTTGCTGCGGTCTTCATCATTAGCCACCGCACTCCCACTCACAATCACCCGATGCTTATCAGTGAGGCTCACGACCCGCTCACCTTCGGCTTCCAATCGGGTGAAATTATTATCACTGCCCAATAATGCAAAACCCCGCGAAATCGCTGCCTTGAAACGTCCGCCTTGGGTGGGAAAGTTCACCGAATCCAACGTGTCCGCCGCGTATTGCAGTTTAATCCCGCTCTCGGTCATGGTTTGATCAGCAATATCAGCAGGCACTATACCGGATTTAAGCTTCGGCTTAATATGCTGATAAAACACCCCAGCACGAACTTCCGCCGATGTGCCCAATTCACGCCCGACATCCAACTGCGTTCCTGTTTCGTGGGTACGCAATTCGGCAACTTGCGTGTTATCTTGCCAGACTCCAGCATCACGCTCTTGATACCACACACGCGGTTCAACAAAGTTTGCTTCTTGCCCCTGCATGGGATGATGCAATTCGGCTTGCGCTAATAAACGTTCACCAATAATGCCCTGCGCCCGCAATTCCGTGCCCTGCGCCGTTAATCCCTTACGCACATATTTCACACCCGCTTGGTATTGTGTATCGCCATTGAAATCATCACTCAGAGCAAAACCCGCTTTCACACGCTGGTCACCTTCTGCTGACGGATGCGCAATGATCTTCAGTGCGTAATGACCATCTGCCAATGGCGTGAGGTTGTAATCCACCAACTCGAAATACCCCAAACTGTAAATGCGATCTAGCCCAGCTTGCAGCTTATGTTCATTCAACACCTCGCCAGTGCGAATCCCCAACTTACGCAAAATCAGGTTATCACTCAGCGACGAACCATTTTCCACCTCTACCCGTGCAATTCGCATGACTCCCTGTATTGGGGTAGCGATTTGTGTAGCAGATACTCCCACTCCCAATTCCCGCGCCAACCGTTGCAAGGCGGCTAACTGCATGTTCGCGCCTTTTTCACCCAAGGGAATGGTTTCCTTGACTCGCGCAAAATCCAAACTGCTAATGTCGCCAATTTGCGGGTAAATCAGCACGTCGCGCGGTGTTAAACTCGCCAATTGCGCCTCACTGCTCTTGCGCATCAGCAATTCCATCGACTGCAAACTAATATCCAGCACCGAATTTAACGGGCGATTGGTACTCGGCGGAATGCTCGACACAATCACAATATCCGCACCCATTTGCCGCGCCACGTCCACAGGCAAATTATTCGACACCAAACCATCCACTAACAAACGGTTATCAATCGTTACGGGGGCGAACAAACCCGGAATCGACATACTTGCCCGCACCGCTGTCGCCAAACTGCCCTTTTTCAACACCACGGTTTCACCCGTGCGAATATCCGTCGCCACTGCCCGAAATGGAATCGGTAAACGGTCAAAATCATTAATCCCTTCCACAGGGGCAAGTAAACGCCGCAGTTCAAACATTAAACGTTGCCCATCCACCAAACCGCTGGGTAATTTCACACCATCTTTTGCCACGCCCACGCTCGCCGCACTGAAAAAATCCGCGCTTTGTTGCTTTTGCTGATACGACTTCAAAGCGTGATCGGGGTCATCGCTGAACAGTTTTGCCCAATCTAAGGTATTCGCCACGCGCTCGATTTCCGCAACGGGCATCCCCGACGCATACAAACTCCCCACAATTGCCCCCATGCTATTGCCCGCCACCACATCCACCGGAATGTGATTCGCCTCCAATACCTTCAATACCCCAACGTGCGACACACCCGCCGCACCACCGCCACCCAAAACCAAACCGATTTTCGGGCGGGCGTGAGCATAGGAAGCACCCAAACCAAGCCAAAGTATTAACAAAAAGGTGAGGAAAGTTTTCATCATAACTGCCGTATCGTGCTGAATATTCAGCGGGGCAGTTTAGCATAGCGGGAATCTGATTGACATAGAACGACCCCTGCCATTAAGTTAAGAATTATCACTGGCTGTAGGTCGGGCTTCAGCCCGACAATCTCCTAGGAAATGCCAGACTGAAGTCCGACCTACGAGGTTTGACTTAATGGCAGTGACCTAAGACGACTGATCCCCTCCGCGAATAGTGGACGGTGAGGAAAGCGAGTATCTTTGACGAAGCGGCAACTTACTTCGCGAAACAGCTCAAGTGAAGTATACATTTATGAAACAATACCTTATCATCTTTTCTGTGGCGACCCAGTGTCACTATTTTGGCGTGTCGTGGAGCGGATTTTATGCGTATAGTTAAAACGCCAACCGACCATCAGTCAGTGGCAACGTCAGTCATCAGATAAACGAGAGAAGCAGATTTTTGAGCAGTACCAACAGCGTTATGGTGCTGAGCGTATCCAGCGTGGTTTGCAAGCGCAGAATCGCCACCTATCTAGCGACCGACGAAGGCTGGGTTTACCTCGCTGTGGTGCTGGATTTGTATTCACGACGGGTCATTGGTTGGGCAATGGATAAACGCACGGCCGCTGAATTAGTGTGCAATGCCCTGCAAATGGCGATTCGCCAGCGTAAACGTCCGCCAAACGTCATCGTGCATTCCGATCGTAGCAGTCAATATTGCTCGCAAGCCTACCGCGATTTACTGGAAAAACGTCGGCTTATCGGCAGCATGAGTGCCAAAGGCAACTGCTACGATAACGCTTGTGCGGAAAGTTTCTTCCATTCACTCAAGGTCGAAGCGATTCACGGCGAACGTTTCGTCACCTGCGATCAACTCACAAAAGCCGTTTTCACTGACATCGAGGTAGACATCGACAGCGTTTACACGCTGCCGACGGCTCAAAACCCAGTAGCGTTTAAGCAGTCTTTTAAACATTCACTCGCTTCTTGAACTGTCCATTTTTCAAGGGGGGGGATCATTGCTTGAC
>CAZTUZ010000076.1:0-11731 GCA_964617055.1 uncultured Thiothrix sp. | reverse complement strand
ATTATCCCTATTAGGTCGGTAAAATAGATTGAGGATTAGGAATGGACAACTACTACATAACGCAATCGAAGGATCTTGATGCTCGGTTAGGTAACAACCAAATCATTGAGTACATTCCTATCGAAGAAACGGGGGGCAAAGCTCACCAAACAGAAGAATTTAGTTTTGGTGAGTTGTGGAGACGCTTAATGCAACGCAAGTGGTTACTGCTTAGCATTGCAGCAGGTGTGTTCTTGGTTGCTCTCGTTTTAACCTTGCTTGCACCCAACATTTATCGTGCGACAACCAGCCTGCATGTAACAGCTGAAGATATGCGCAATTTAAATTTCGCAGAGGACGATAATGTCGCTAATCGTACACCATTGAGTGAACGTGAGTTCTATTTTACACAAACTGAATTATTAAGCAGTCAGAAATTGGTGCGCAGCACTATCGATTCTTTAGGTATCGCTTCCCAATTCGAGAAAGATAATTCACTCACTTCTAAAGTGAATACATGGTTTGCTGGTTGGAAGCAGAAATTATTGGGTGGTGAAGTCGTTGCAACAAAAAACAGCGTGGAGGAAAACTTCCAACGTCATTTAAGTGTTGCGGCAGTAAAAGACTCCCAAATCTTCAAAATCAGTTTTGATCATGAAGATCCAGAGTTAGCTGCAAAAGTGGTTAATACATTGGCGGATAATTACAAGCAGATGAACTTTGATTTGCGCAATGAACGTGTCGCGCATGCCAAAGAAACTTTATCCAAGAAATTGGAAGAAGCAAAGAAGGAATTGGAAACCTCCGAAGCTAAATTGGTGCAATATGCTAAAGCACAAGGCATTATTAATGTCGAAGGTGATCGTTCCGCAGCAGCAGAAGTTTTAACTTCATTGAATCAAGCATTAACACAGGCAAAAGATGCACGAATTGCAGCAGAAGCCGCTTATAACCGTTCTAAAAATGTGGCGGGTGCTGATCGTACTTTGGAGAACCCTGCGGTTCAGCGTTTAAAAGAAGAACTGGCGCGTGTTGAGGCGGAATATCGTGACAAGGCGAGTCTGTTCAAACCCGGTTTCCCCGAAATGCAACAATTGCAGGGGCGTATCAGTGAACTGCAAAGTAAAATTGCACAAGAAGCGTCAAGTATCGATACCACGACTCGCGGTCGTTTAAAAGCAGAGTTTGATGCCGCTGCCCAACGCGAAACGGAGTTGAAGTCAGAGGTCAGAAAGCAAGAAAGCTTACTGATGGGACAACGTGACAAATCAGTTGATTACAACACCTTGCAGCGTAAGGTGGAGGCTGATCGCCGCAACTACGAGGGTCTGTTAGAGCGTCTGAATGAAGTACGTCTGGCAGAAGATAGTGGGGCAAGCAATGTTGCAGTAGTGGATAAAGCACAAGTGCCCGCTAAACCTTACGCACCTAATGTACCGTTGAATCTGGGAATGGGGGCTGTTTTGGGTCTGTTATTAGGTTTGCTGACAGCCGTGTTCGCTGACCTGATGGATGACCGTATTCGTAGCGTTGAAGACATGAAACGTGCGTTGGGTAATACCGCTCTGTTGGGGGTTGTTCCTTACATTTCAGGACGTAATAACAAGAATGTTCTGGCATTACGCGGTCGTCAGTCGGGGAGTTCTAGCTTTATGTTGGAGGCTTTCCGTTCCATTCGCGAACATTTGGTAATGCTGAAACAGCCTGTTCAGCATGGTTTGGCACAAGTGGTTAGTGTCACCAGTTCAGCTCCAGGTGAGGGTAAAACCACTGCGGCTGTGAATTTAGCAACCGTGTTTGCTTATGCTGAGAAAAAGGTTTTGCTGATTGATTGCGATATGCGTCACCCAGAATCGCACAACAAGCTGGGTATCCGTAACCCTGTTGGTGTGAGTGACTATCTGTTAGGCAATAAAGAATTTAATGAAGTTGTACAAGAATCCCCTGTGAAAAACCTGTATGCCATCACGGCTGGTTCAGCCATCCCGAACCCAACTGAGTTATTGGCAAGCAATCGTTTTGCGGAATTACTCAGTGAAGCCGAAGGTATGTTTGACCACGTCATCATTGATACGCCGCCAGTGATGGGTTTGGCGGATGCGTTGATTGTTTCCAACCGCGCTGGTAATACGTTGTTGGTCTGCGCATTTGGTGAGACTCGCAAACGCAATTTGAAGGATACTTACCATCGTTTATCACAGGCACATGGCAAAATCATCGGTGCTGTCTTGACCAAAATGAAGTCACCAGAAGTATCCAACAAATATTATGGTTATCCGAGCCGTTACCCACGCAGTGCTCAAACAGGTTTAGTCGCGACCAAATCTGCGCGTATCTAACGCGCTGCTTCGGTGGCTTGCCGCCAGAGTTCTTCCAACCGCTTGGCTGATGCTGGTCGAGCGGTTCCCAGTTCCTGAGCAAACAAGGAAATCCGAAATTCTTCCAATAACCAACGGTAGTCGCGCAGTTTTTCTTTATCCCCCATTACACTCTTGCCTTTGTTTTTCCAACGATCCCACAACGGTTGAACTTGCACGCGCAAGGCACGATCTTTACTAGGGTTTTCTGCGAGTTTTTCCAGACGACGTTGAATGCCTTTGAGGTAACGCGGGTAATGGCGCAAGGTTTCAGGGGTTGCGTCCGCCAAAAAGCCAACGTAGACCAAGTGATTGAGTTGGTCGTTAATATCGTTTAACGCTTCTAACCACGTTGGTTGTACTTTGCCTTTGAGTTGCTTGCGAATTTCATGATACGCACTCAACGTCGGGGCGAGTAGGCGTGCGGTTTCTTGCGCTTGGGCAAACAGTTGTTTACGGCATTCGCCCACGGCGTGTTGGAAGCTATCCGCTTTGTGAATGGTTAAGTAATCGGCAAAGGTTTGGCGGAAAACGTAGCGCACGATGCTGTCTTTGAGTTCGTCGCATTTCCCCGTCGCGGCGTAGTGCAAACACATGGTCGACATTTGCGGCAGGTGTTTGGGTATGTCTTTGACTTCGGCGGGTAATGCCAGCAGGAATAAACGCAGCACGCCTTGCCAATGTTGCGCGTTGGCATCCGGTTCATTGTCGAATAAACGAATGCTCACGCTGCTGCCATTGTCGACCAAAGCTGCCCAAGTGCGCAGTTTCATGCCGCCTGTTTCCAACCAATGCGTGTCGGGCAAGTCGCCAAAATCCCACGCGGTAATGCCCGTGCGTTCAATGGATTTGCGCGGTTGCGCTGCCAGTTGTTCTTGGGTTTGTTGGCGCACTTTGCCTTTGAGCGCGTCCAAATCACGTCCACCGCGTAAAATTTTGCCGCTATCGTCAGCGACTTCAAAGCGCATCAATAAATGATTGGGCAAACTCACTTCCGCCCACGCTTCGGCGGGAATGCTGCAACCCGTCATGCGCAACAGGTGTTTTTCCACGGCGGTTTGTAATGGCACGTCGTCGCTGGGTTGGATGGCTTCGGCACAGGCTTTGGCGTAATCCGGCGCGGGCACGAATTGCTTACGAATGTGTTTGGGTAAGCCGCGAATCAGCGCGGTGATTTTTTCTTCCAACATGCCCGTGACCAAGTATTCAAAACGGGTTGGGGCGAGTTGATTCAAGCCGAGTAGCGGAATGCGTACCGTGACACCATCGTCGTCGGCGCGTGGGTCGAAATGGTAGCGCAATGGCAAGATCATGCCTTGCACGTTTAATGTGTCGGGGAATTGCCCACTGCGTTCGTGTCCCGCTTCGCGCTGCATGAGGTAATCGCGGGTTAAAAACAGCAGTTGGGGCGTTTGGTGTTCTGCTTGTTTGCGCCAGCGTTCAAACGAATGCCCATTCACCACGCTGGCAGGCAGGCGTTCGGCGTAGAAATCGAACAAGCGTTGTTCGTCGGCGAGAATGTCGCGTCGTCGCCCTTTGGCTTCGAGGGTTTCAATGTCGCTGATTAAATCGGCATTGTGTGCGAAAAATGGCGCGGTAGTGCGGTATTCACCATAAACTAAGGCGTGGCGAATGAATAATTCGCGGCAAATCTCAGGGTCGATTTTGCTGTAATTGACTTTGCGGCGCGGGGTAATGGTAATGCCATATAACGAGGTGCGTTCAAACGCGGCGACTTGCGCGGCTTTTTGTTCCCAATGCGGTTCGGTGTAGTGGTGGCGTAACAGCGAGGCGGCGAGTTGTTCCACCCATTCCGGTTGAATTTTTGCCACTACCCGCGCATATAGCCGCGATGTTTCCACCAATTCTGCCGCCATTACCCATGCCGGAGCTTTTTTCTTCAAGCCAGACGCGGGGAAAAGGTGGAATTTGCGCCCATTTGCGCCCAAGTATTCGCGTTCTTCGTCTTTTTGCCCAATGTTGCCCAGCAAACCCGTGAGTAAACTGAGGTGAATGGCATCGTAACTTGCTTCGGTGTCGTTTTCCTTACCGCCCATTTCTGTCAACATTTGCTGCAACTGCGTGTGAATGTCGTGCCATTCGCGTAATCGCACATAAGATAGAAACTCTTTTTGACACAAGTCGCGGAATTTACGCTGCGATAAGTGTTTGCGCTGTTCGTGAAAGTGTTCCCACAGTTTGAGGAAACTCAGAAAGTCGGATTCTTCGTGTTTGAAACGGCTGTGTTTTTCGTCTGCCGCTTGTTGTTTGTCCAACGGGCGTTCACGCGGGTCTTGCAGGGTCAGCGCACTGACAATCACCAACATTTCGCGCAATGCGCCATTGTCTTTGGCGGCGAGTAACATGCGCCCGAAACGCGGGTCGAGCGGGAGTTTTGCCAGTTGTTGCCCCAATGCCGTGACTTGGTAATCGCTGTTGACCGCGCCCAATTCCAGCAAAAGTTTGTAACCGTCGCGGATTAGGCGCGTGTCGGGCGGTTCGACGAATGGGAAATCTTCCACATCGGCAATCCACATGGTCGCCAATTGCAGAATCACGGCAGCCAAGTTGGTGCGCAGGATTTCCGGCTCGGTAAACACGGCGCGTTTGTTGTAGTCGTCTTCGCTGTACAAGCGAATGGCAATGCCATTGCTGACCCGTCCGCACCGCCCCGAACGCTGATTGGCGGAGGCTTGCGAAATCTTTTCAATCGGCAAACGCTGCACGCCTGCTCGCCACGAATAGCGCGAAATCCGCGCATAACCGCTATCAATCACATACTTAATACCAGGGACGGTGAGTGACGTTTCGGCAACGTTGGTAGCAAGTACAATGCGTCGCCGCCCGTGCGCTTCAAAAATCCGGTGTTGTTCTTCGGCGGATAATCGTGCAAACAACGGCAAAATGTCGGTGTCGGGCAGGTGATGCTTGCGTAAGGCTTCCGCCGTTTCGCGGATTTCCCGTTCACCGGGTAAAAAGATCAAAATATCGCCGTAGGCTTCGCGGCGTAACTCGTCCACTGCGTCGATGATGGCTTGGGTTTGATCGCGCTCAAATTCTTCTTCCGCATCCACGTCTAGCAATGGGCGGTAACGCAACTCCACCGGATAGGTACGCCCTGAAACATTAATGATCGGCGCATTGTCGAAATGGCGCGAAAATCGTTCGGGGTCGATGGTTGCCGAGGTAATAATCACTTTCAAATCACGGCGTTTCGGCAATAACCATTTCAAGTAGCCGAGCAGAAAGTCGATATTGAGGCTGCGTTCGTGCGCTTCGTCAATAATCAGCGTATCGTATTGATTCAAAAAGCGGTCTTGCTGAATTTCAGCCAGCAAAATCCCATCCGTCATCAATTTAATGTAACTGTTGGGCGAACAGCGGTCGTGAAAGCGTACCTTATACCCAACGTGCTGCCCCAATTGCGTTTTTAATTCTTCGGCAATGCGATCAGCCACGCTTCTTGCGGCAATGCGGCGGGGCTGAGTGTGCCCAATGAAACCGTCCACGCCGCGCCCCAATTCCAGACACATTTTCGGTAATTGCGTGGTTTTGCCCGAACCCGTTTCGCCACAAATAATCACCACTTGATGTTGGGCAATCGCGGCAATGATTTCCTCGCGCCGTGCCGCAACGGGTAGTTCATCGGGGTATTGCGGTTGGGGTAGGTTCTGTACACGCTGTTGACGCTTGGCAATGGAGGCGGCAATGCGCTGTTCGAGTTCGTGTAAGCGTTGTTCGTTAAAGTGTTTTTCTAAGCTGAATAAGGCGCGGCGTAAGGCAAAACGTTCCGCGCCCCAGCAATTATGCAGTTGTGGGTATAATGGTTTTAGGCGTGGGTGAGGTGTATTTGCGGTTGATTTCGCCGTATTTTTCGATGTTTTCACAAGGCATTCGTTAGCGTGACAGAAAGCGGGCATTGTAACGCGCCGCTTTCTTTGGTTCACCTAACAATCGCGTGGCGAACCATTTCAGGTGGGCATGTTTGCATGATTTCTTGCAACACTTTGAAGACATCCGTTAAAACCGCGTGGGAGGATAACGGGCGCAAACCATGATGGCTTTGTTCTTGCAAAAATAATGGTTTATGTTCGAGTAAACGTTTAAATTCATTAAGGGCGCAGTCGTGGATACCCAGTTTGAAATAAGTAATGGAACGCGCCAGTTCACCCCAATAGCCAAAGTGTTGGATGCGTTCTGCAAGCGTGAGGGCTTCTTGGTAATTCGCCTGACTGAATGCGTACAAAAACGGTATTGTGTAAAACCAGTCGGGGAAGTGACACGGTATCGCCATAACCCTGCGAATGGTTTGGATGCCTGTATCCCATTGTTCTAGCAGGCATAAGCCTAACCCGTGGAGATACTGTGTGGAAATATCGAAAGGGTTGGCCTGAACTGCTACTTCTTGTTCGACCACAGAAAGGTCATATTCATGGCGGAAATAGCAGTTATGGGCAAAAACAGAGTGCGCGTCGGCATTACCTGGAGCTAATTTCATGGCCATACGCGCTGCATACGTCCATTGTTCTGCTAGATTTTCCAAGATATTGAATTGCAGAACGTGGTCATAGCTGCAAAGGCGCGAGAACACGATCAAAGCAAGGGTGTCACAGGGGTATTGTTCCAGACGTTGGCGACAGGATTCGAGAGCTTTGATAAAGCTGAGGCGGCTGTTGTCGCGTAAGAAAGCGAGGTAATAAACTAAAACCCGATGTTTGAAGGGGATTTCTGCCAAGCTTTGCATATATTCTGCCCAGAAATATAATGCAGCACCCGTGTGATTAGCAACAGTGTTTGCCATGACTTGGCGATACATCGCTTCTAACTCGGCTTGGGTCGGATGCTGGCTGAATTGGAAAAGCCCTTTCCAGACAACTTCATCGCTTAGGGTATGTGCCAGAATACAACTAAGGTCAAAGCTATCATTATTGCTGTTGATTTCACAATTCAGGATAAAATCAGCATGATATTGCTGCCAAACGTCTTGGAGAAATACCCGCGTTAGCGGTGATCCAGACTGCGGCGAGCTGGAAGAAACGAGCCGAATATTTTTAAATCGACTCAAAATTAACAATAGGTCGCCGCGCAATTTGTACGTTAGGCGTTGTTCCTGCGTATCAGCATGGTGATTATGCGTATAAACATTGAGGAATAAGCGTGGGCCTTCAGTGGTGCGTGGCGCGACAATTTCGGGCTGGAAAGGATTGTCGGTTACTAGCGCATCTTGTTGGCGTTGCAAACGAATTTCATAAGTACCTTTGGGCATAATAAGGCGCACAGGGCTGTGTTTGCCAATGCCTGTGTAATAAGCTTCCAATAATTTGCGTAAGCGTCCAGCTTCGATGCGAATCATTGGGTTAAGTGTGGGTGAAAAGTCTGTAGCCTTCCCAAAAGCATTCACCGCAATGCTGTATTGATTCAGTTGTTTGCCCCTTCCCGCCAGTGTTTCATGTACCACATAGCGTAGGAATTGTTTGATCCGTTTCCGCGAACGAAAACCTGGGCTCGCTAGAATGAGTTCTAGTTCAGAAAGGATCAGTTGTTTCTCATTATTCATGTTTTTCTGGCTTGGTCGGAAAAATATGTTCAGTTTTTTAAGGAGGTTATTTTATATCAGAAAAAATCAAAAACTGGGAGTATTATTTAAGAAAAAGATCGAGTAATATTTGATTGATTAACAAAAAGATACCAAAATGCTACGGTATCATTAAAATTGGATACGTCTGATGGGTTTTCCATATGACATGGTAATTTCGTTTATTTTATAAGAAAAAATACAAAAGTAAGCGCGTAACTATTCAAATAAAGTAAACAGGGAGTCATCGTATTTTTATAGATAAAAGAACAAATAAATCATTTTATCTTATTTTATTTCTAGGTTTTTAAGGAGTTAAAGCGATGTGTTTTAAGCTGTTAAGGGGTAAAGCCAGTTTACTGGCAGGGGGTGCAGCAATCATGGCTTCCACAATGTTATCTGTTCCGGCGTTGGCTGGGTCGCCAATTTTAAAGGAGAAACTGAACGATCTGGGCTATACCATCACGGCAAGTGAGATTCAACAAAACGTGGTGAATCAGCAGCAACAGGCAGAATATACGTTAAGTTTGCACAATGAGCTGGGGCAGTCGCTCTTGAAGATGAACCAAGCACAACTGGGGCCGTTGTCTGGCCTCATGTTAGCGGATGTTGATGGGGATGGGGTGCGCGAAATTATCGTGAGTATGAATACTGATCCAGTAGAAAAGCTGGTGCATTTCGTCGATATTTTTCAGTTTAATGGTCAGAGTTTACGCCTGATCGAGCGTAACTTGGCAAAAATTAATCCAAGTACGCACGAAATCTGGTTATTTTAAGCGGCATTCGAGGTGGTGGATGAGGGTAGCGAGAGTTTTACCATGCCCTCTCCACAGGTTTCTTTTGCAACCTGATTGCGCCCATTACGTTTAGCACGGTAAAGGGCGCGGTCGGCAGTATTTAATAACATCGCAGGGTATAAAATCGAACCATTATCGATTTCCTGTTGCTCACGCGGGGAACTGGGTGTGCAGCAGGATACGCCGATACTAATGGTGACGATGCGTGGCAATGCCCCATCTGAGTGTGGGATGCGTTGCTCTTCTACATTCTTGCGTAAGCGTTCCGCTAGTAAGCAGGCATCTTCTAGTGAGGTGTCAGGTAACAAAATCACAAACTCTTCGCCACCGTGGCGTGCTACTACATCCGATGCGCGGCGGGCAACGGCTTTGATGCACTGTGCAATGATCTGGAGGCATTGGTCTCCTGCGTGATGGCCGTGTTGATCGTTGTAACGTTTGAAATGATCCACATCAATCATCAATAGTGAAATGTGTTTGCCATCACGGGCGGCACGTTTCCATTCGGTTTTAAAAATATTGTCAAAATAACGACGATTCGCGATTTGGGTCACGGGGTCGGTGTGAGCCTGCTCGTGTATTTGTAACTGGGTTGCGTGTAAGTCGTTCAGTAAGTGCGTAATCGAACGTGCCGCAATCACTAACAACGCGCCTAATAAAAGTGTGGCAACAGCTAAGGATTGGTGTGCAGAATCGGTTAATAGCAGCAGATTTAATGTGATGGGTAACAAAATAGTGCCTGTTTGTAGGTACAGTGCTAACCGCGACAATGCCAGAATTGGTAGGGCTGAGATGACAGCTCCTGTCAACAGGGTGACATGGACAGCTTGAACCAGCTCTTGGTTGGAAAACAAAACCACACCAGATACACCCCATAACGCACTGATTAGGGTGGAATAAAACAAATAACGTTGTGCAAATTCGTGTAGTTCTTCATTGTTATAGTGTTGCGAAGGAATGTACCCCTGCCCAAAACCCCAGCGCATGATTCCCAGCGCGACAACAGCACAATACCAAACCAACATGAGCAGCATGTTTTCGTCTTGCTCAACCCAGCGTAACAAAACAAATAAGCTTGCGGCGAATACATTACCCCAGAACCAAATTGCACCATTGCGTGCAAGAAAGGCAATTTGCCCTTGTAAAATCAACGTTGGCGTGTGGGATAATGTACTAATAAAATGGCCAACATTCTTTTTATTCATTGTTTTGTCTTCTTGCATGGGAAGTTTCGCCTTGGTTTGTTGTATGCCCCAGAAAACCAAGTTCCAATATAATGTATTTTGGCGAGGCTTGCGCTAATTCTTTCATTTTTCACGGCCAATAATAAATTTTATTGATCGATCATGACAAGCTTAAAATATGCTCATGTCACATGATGCGCCCTAGGATTAGTACGATTTTTATGGTGTCAATGCTCACCTAACGTATTGTTCCAATGATCAATTTCTGGTGAGTGATCTTGCTGAATCCGGTATTTCATCATGAGTTCTTGGTGTTCAGTTTCCGCCATTTTACGGTCAATTGCGATTTTGTAGCCTGAATTATCAGTCAACTCCACAAAGGAGTCTGGTGTTTGTTTGAGGATTTTATAAAAGTCTTCAAAAGTATTAAAACGCTGTCCATTGATTTGTTCTATGGTTATGGCGGAAAGATCATGGAAGCCAATATTTGCTGTATTAGCAAGAACTTGTGCAATCATAATGTCGTCTTTTTTATCCTTTTCTTTGCTCTCATCGTAACGCTCGCGCGTCAAGCAACGTTCGGCAATGCGGTTGGCAACAAAGACGAATCCACCGTAAATAAAGTAACGCGGGTCTTGGTCATAAGTGTAAGAGCTGGTGTCAGGCTCATTCAAGGTTAGTTGAACGTTGAATGGCTTACCATCTCGTACCAAGCCTAGTTCCACGGTTTCCCCTATTTGGTGCATATCAATGTAATGCAGAAAATAGATGGTTTTTTGTTCATTTAATGGTGCTGTACCATCATCATCAATCGGTTTACCATCAATGTGAGTGATAATATCCCCCGTTTTTAACACCGTCTCGGCATTCGTATTGGCGCATACTCGCGTTACTAAGACTCCAGTTTGTTGTTCAGTGAGCTGGTATTTTTTCTTTAGGGTTGGGTTTAGCAAATTCTCAACCTGTGCAGAAAAGGCAGGAAATCCATCGTATTTGCCATCATTGAGATCCGCTAGTAAGCGTTTTACCATTGTGCTGGGAATAATATAACCAATGTTTTCTCCATCACCTTCCGCTTTTTGCATGACAATACCGACAACCTGCCCATTAACCAATGCAGGACCACCACTATTTCCGGCATTAACAGCCGCATCAATCTGAATCACTTGATAAGACAAACCGCTGTGACTGTAGGCAAGGTAGTCAATACGCGAAACAATACCCCGTGTGGTGCTTAATGTATCTCCACCGACGGGATAACCGTACACTAATACTTCTTGATGGACATCTGGTAATTCCCCTAGTGATAAGGGTTTTCCCTTGGTGAAAAAACTTTCATCTTTAACTTGCAACACGGCAACATCTAGCTCATGTGAAATAGCCGTGACAGTGGCAGGATAACGTTTTGGATTACCATCCCGTTGGATTTCTACAAAAATATCATCGGCGACAACGTGGGCATTGGTTAAAATGCGATTGCCCTCAATAATAAAGCCAGAGCCGCTAGAGGTAACATTATCGGAATTCCATGGTGCGTAAGATGATGAGGATTTACTGGTGACATATATCTTGACGACAGCATCCGTTAAAGCCTGATGAGTATTGGCAGCATGTGTAACATTGCTCCCAAACAGTGTTAGCAAAAACACTAAGTAGAACAAGGGTATTCGACTAAAAATCAGACAGTAACGCATAAATTCATAAAACCCGATTTGTTTCCCAATTGTAGAGATTGTAGCGGAACATGTGTAATTATTATGCTATTTTTTGCACCGCACGAATGCACCTAAACTATCATTTTTTAAGCATTTTTATATTAAATGAGGCTGTTAAAATTTA